>CAJVYM010000005.1 GCA_913009415.1 uncultured bacterium | reverse complement strand
CCAGCAGGGCACACGTCCAGAGAGCAAATGGGAATCTGAGCTGCAACGGATTCTTCATTGTCACGGTGTCGTACACCCAGCGTATGGCCTTGGCATCCAACTTCGGTGGGCGTCCACCACGCTTCTTAGCATCAAGGGCAGGCCATCTCCCGCGCCGATAGAGCGCCAACCAGTTGTAGATGGTCATGCGGGAAATGCCGAACACACGCGCAACGACTTCTGGGCTCTCCCCCGCTTGGACGCTGGCTACCCCCCCGTTTCCTCAATTCAGTCAATTCCTTGTGAGTCAGCTTGCGTGCATCTCATTTCATAATAAAACATTGTATCACACTGACATCACAATGTCAAGCCTATTTCGCACGGTTTAATATCTCCGAAGATCAAGAAGATCGGCATGGTGTACAACCCGGGCGAGGCGAATTCCGTCGTGCTCACTAACCTTGCTGTAGCGGCGGCGAAGGACCTCGGGGTGACGATCGTCAAGGCAGTGGCCGATACGAGCGCCAATGTCCCAGTCGCGGCGCAGTCTCTCATCGGCCGCGTGGACGCGATCTACGTGACCACGGATAACACGGTTGTCTCCGCGATCGCTTCGGTCGTCGGCGCGGCCGAGGAGGGAGGCATTCCCTTCCTCGTAGCCGATCCAACGAGTATCGGATCCGGCGTCACCCTCGCCACCGGATTCGACTACTACCAGCACGGGCTCCTCACGGGAAGTGTTGTTCAGCAGGTGCTCAAAGGAAAGAAGCCGGACCAGATTCCCGTTACGTACCAAAATAAGACGCTGGTGGTGTTGGACCTCGACGCCGCGGCGAAGATTGGCCTCACTTTTCCGCAGTCGGTGATCGACAAGGCAAGCAAGATTTTCTACGGCGGCGTCCTGTGGAAACGGGCTAAGTAGCCAAGAGCAGGAGGAGCGATGGCTCTTATTCTCATTCACGCAACCGAACAAGGGTTGCTGTACGGGATCGCTGCGTTGGGAGTGTTCATCACGTATCGCATTCTCAACTTCCCCGATCTGACGGTCGATGGAAGCTTCGTCACCGGGGCGGCCATCGCCTCCTCCCTCCTCGTCACATACGGGTTCGACCCGTTTTTGGTCTTGCTGATCGCCTTTGCCGCGGGCGCACTGGCCGGTGTTGTCACCGGACTTCTCAACACGCGCCTCGGGATCACTGACCTTCTCGCAGGTGTCTTGTCGATGATCATGCTCTACTCGATAAACCTGCGCATCATGGGCCGACCCAACATCTCCCTTCTGCGCACGGACACGGTTATTCGCATCGTCAAGCGGGGATTTCAGCCACTGGGGAACGTATCCGTGCTCGTCTTTGTCGCTATCGTCACGCTTGCCGTGATGCTCATTCTCGTCCTCTTCTTCAAGACAGAGGTCGGTCTGGTCCTTCGCGCAACCGGCGATAACGAGCGGATGGTGATCGCACAAGGGGTCAACACAAAGCGGATGAAGGTGGCCGGGCTCGCGCTCTCCAACGGGCTGGTGGCACTTTCCGGCGCGCTCGTCGCCCAGTACAGCGGCTTTGCCGATGTGGGGATGGGCGTGGGGACGATCGTCACGGGCTTGGCTGCGGTGATCATCGGCGGGTCGTTGGTCCACTCGCGCGAGGTGGTGTGGATGGCAACAAGCATCCTCATTGGATCCCTTCTCTACCGCACGGCGGTTATGTTCGCCCTCCGCTACGGGTACGTGATCGGCTTCCAGGCGAGCGACTTGAAGCTAGTCACATCGCTAATCGTCATCATCGCCCTGTTCATTCCCGCGTTTCGCGAGCGGATGGCAAAGAGGGTCAAGACATGCTGAAGCTAGAACACATTCGCAAGGCGTTCCGCTCCGGGCGAGATATCGTTCTCGCCCTGGCGGGGATCGATCTTGCGCTCGACAGGGGAGACTTCATAACGGTGATCGGCTCCAACGGAGCGGGAAAGACAACGCTACTCAACATCATCGCCGGGACGGTTCTTCCCACCGTTGGTAGAGTAATCGTTAAGGATAGGGATGTGACGACCCTTCCCGCGTATCGGCGGGCGCAGTGGATCGGCAGGATCACGCAGGACCCCCTCGCGGGAACGGCTCCGATGATGACGATCGCCGAGAACTTGGCCCTTGCCTCTAAACGCGCGCACCGCTCACTGAGACTGGCGATCACGCGACGAACGCGCAGGGAGATGGTCGAGCAGATGCTCTCGTTGGGGATGGACCTCGAACACCGCCTCGATGACCCGGTTTCGCTCCTCTCAGGTGGAGAAAGACAGGCACTTACGGTGACCATGGCTACGCTCGCTCGGCCGGAGATCATGCTTCTCGATGAGCACACCGCGGCCCTCGATCCGGCCAACGCGACCAAGGTATCTCTTCTGACACAAGAATTCGTTGAGCGGATGGGGGTGACGACGATCATGGTGACGCACAACATGGAACACGCGCTCGCCCTCGGGAACAGATTGCTTATGATGAACAAGGGCGAGGTGGTCTACGACTTCAGTGAGGAGGAGAAGAAATCCTTGAGGGTAATCGATTTGGTCGACCTGTTCAGCAAGCAACACATCGTTGATGACGAGCTGCTGCTGGAGACAAGCTAAGCGTTCTTGCCGCAGCAGTTCTTGTACTTCTTCCCCGATCCGCATGGGCAGGGGTCGTTTCGCCCTGGAGTTTTCTTGGCGTGCACCGGTTTCTTCCCTCCCTGCTGGGCGGGGCCCGTCGTCGTGGAACTGGGTGAATCAGACCCTGCATGCACGTAGAGCATCTTACGTTCAGGTTGCGGCTGCTCCTCTCCCTGCACGGTAAGGTGCGGGTTTAGAAGGGAGCTGACGATCTTCTGCGCCGTGCGGGCAAGCATCTCCTGGAAAAGGACGAATGACTCACGCTTGAAAACGACGACCGGGTCAGTGCCAGCATAAGCGGTAAGCCCGATCCCTTCCTTGAGGTCGTCGAGGGTGTACAGGTGAGCGAGCCACGCCTCGTCGATCGTGGTGAGGATGATGTAGTGGGCGATCAGCGGGAAGCGCTCCTGAAAACGATCCTTCTGATGCGCCAGCGCCCGCTCGAACACGTCGACGACAAGCTCCTCAAGCTCGTCTGCGTCCTTCCCAACTAACGATTCCTTGTTGATCGAGAGGTAGGAGGAGAGGAGGCGAGCCAGGCCGTCCAGGTTCCATTCATCGTCGGGGCGGGAACGATCGACGTAGTCAGAGGTCAGGTTTGCCGCGACTTCGCTGAACAGGTCATGCAGGTAGTCATCGAGGTCATCTGAAGAGATCTCTTCTATCTTATCACGCGAGGGGAGGAGGAAGCGATCGCGCAAGGCGTAGATCGCCTCGCGCTGTTTGGCCATTACGAGGTCATACTCCAGCAGGTGCTTGCGGATGTCGAAGTTCCTTCCCTCGACCCGTTTCTGCGCCCTTCTGATCGCGCTTGACAGTATCTCGTGCTCGATCGCTTGCCCCTCTTCCATCCCTAATCTGTCCATCACGGAGGCGATACGGTCTCCACCGAAGATGCGTAACAGATCATCCTCCATCGACAGGTGGAACTGTGACGAACCCGGGTCTCCCTGGCGCCCGGCACGTCCCAGGAGCTGGTTGTCGATCCGGCGGGACTCGTGACGCTGGCAGACGAGGACGTGCAGCCCGCCCAGTTTCGCCACACCTTCGCCGAGCTTGATGTCAGTTCCTCGTCCGGCCATGTTCGTGGCCACGGTGATCGCTCCGCGCGCTCCCGCATTCATGATGATCTCTGCTTCTTGCTCGTGGTACTTCGCGTTCAGTACCGTGTGTTCGAGGCCGCGTTTTTTCAACAGGTTGGACAGGTATTCCGATTTCTCGATGGAGTCCGTTCCCACGAGGACCGGGCGGCCGGTACTGTGCAGCTTTTCGATCTCATCCGCGATCGCTTGGAACTTCGCCTTCTCGGTGCGGAAGATGACGTCCGGTCTCGCCTCGCGAATTAGTGGTTTGTTGGTTGGTATAACGAGGACGGGGAGGTGGTAGATCTGCTTGAACTCATCCTCCTCCGTCTTTGCTGTGCCCGTCATGCCGCAGATCCCCTTGTACAGGTGGAAGTAGTGCTGCAGGGTGATCGTAGCGAGCGTCTGCGATTCGCGCTGCACCATCATCCCTTCCTTTGCCTCCAACGCCTGATGCAGGCCATCCGAGTAGCGACGATCGGGCATCAACCGGCCGGTGAACGCATCGACAATCATCACCCGGCCATCCTTGACGATATAGTCCCGCTCTTTCTGAAACATGTGCAGCGCTCGCAGGGCGGTCTCCAGGTAATGCAACGCCTCGGTATTCTCCGGCGCATAGAGGTTGTCGATAGAAAGAGCCTGTTCCCCCTTGTGTATCCCCTCGTCGGTGAGGCTGAGGCGCTTCGTCTCCTCGTCGATCTCAAAATCGACGTCCTTCTTGAAACGGCGAGTAACCGTGGCAAACTTGCGGTACTTGTCGATCGATTCAGCGGTCGAGCCAGAAATGATCAGCGGCGTTCGCGCCTCGTCGATCAGAATATTATCGATCTCATCGATGATCGCGTAATCAAGCGACCTTTGCACCTTCTGATCGATGGAGAGGACCATGTTGTCGCGCAGGTAGTCGAAACCAAACTGGTTGTTCGTCCCGTAGGTGATGTCCGCTGCGTACGCTTCCTCCCGCTCTTCCGGCGTTATTCCCTCTTGCAGCAGGCCAACTGACAAGCCTAGGAACTCATAGATTGGTCCCATCCACTCGCGGTCGCGACGAGCCAGATAATCGTTCACCGTGACGACATGTACCTTCCCCACAAGGGCATTGAGATACGCCGGGAGGGTAGCGACGAGGGTCTTCCCCTCACCAGTCTGCATCTCGGCGATCTTGCGGTCATCCAGGGCGAGTGCCCCGAGGATTTGCACGTCGAACGGGCGCATTCCAACTGTTCTCACCGCGGCTTCACGAGCGACAGCGAATGCCTCACTGCGAATCTCTTCGCGCGTCTCGCCCTCTTCCAAGAGCTTCCGGAAGGAGACGGTCTTTGCTGCCAGCTCAGCAGCGGAAAGCTTCTTGATCTCCTCTTCGAGATCGTTTATCTCTTGCAACTGACGTTCGTAGCGTTTTAGCTGCTGCGCGTTCGTCTGCCCGAACATAAAGTCCAAGCTCTTCTTGATACTATTGATTCCCATGGCCCGCCCAGTATAGGAAGGATCGCGCTTACCTTCAAGGAGATGTGCTCGCAGGAAGAGCGCTCAAACCTTTTTCTACTGCCTGTTTCTCCTGCGTGAGCGTGTTGATCTGTCCATGCAGTTTTCCGTACTCGCTGACGGTCATCGATGTGGCCGCGGAGAGCTTCTTGTTCGCCCGTGAGAGGGACTTGTTGATGATGGAGAGAGCCTTCTCCAGGTACTTTCTGGCGGTGACATCCATTCCCCGCCCGCGGTACAGATCGCCCAGGGACATGTACGCCCGTTCGAATGTGGGATGCTTCTTTATCAGCTCTTCGAGCTGCGCCGTCGCTTTGGTGTAGTCCTTCTTGCGAAATGAGATCATCGCGTTCAGGTACTGTCCCTGTGCTTCAACGGTCGATTGCGGGTGGCTAGAGAGGAGCAGGTCGATGTCGCGCTGTGCGATGTCGGTCTTCCCCAGGTTGACTGCCACATTGGCGCGCATCAGGTAGACCGACTCGTCGGCGAAACGATTGTTGCATTTTTCGAGGCTCTCCAAGGCCTGATCGTACTCCTTCAGGTTGATCTGTGCCGTCGCCAGGTAGTAGTAGGTCTGACGGGGGCAAAAATCGAGCGCGATGCTGCGTTTGAGGGTCGCCTGAGCGATGTTTGCCTGTCCCATCTGCAACTGGCGGATCCCCTCTCCAAGGAGGATGTTCGCCTTGTAGTCACGCATGGCGATGACACTTACCCCTAAGCCAAACAGGACGACGGCAACGACCGTCCCCTTGAGCACCCACTTGGAGAGCGTCACCTTCCGCACCATACGCTCTCCGTATGCCGGGGCGGAGGCCAGCCCCAGTGAAAGGACAAGGACGAGTGATGATGCCGGCAGGTGTGCGGGGAAGCTGAACAGCGCATGCACGAGGAACACGACAACACCGCTTCCAAGGAGAATGAGATCGAGTCGATCGCTCTCATCGGTGTTGCCCCGCAGACGGATCCAGAAAAAGAGCGGTAGGATCACGAGTATGGAGAGGAGGGCGATGATGCCGAGAACCCCCATCTCGGCGATCGTCTGCACGTAATCATTATGTGCCTGTGCCGCGCGGGGGATGTAGAAGTTGTACGCTGCTCCCCGCGGGGTGGCAAGGAAATCCGCCTTGTACGGAACAAAGTTAAGCTTGTAGTTTCCCAGTCCCACGCCGAAGAGCGGATGGTCCTTGAACATCTCTAGTCCGACCCACCAGTCCCAGGAGCGGGTCTTGCCGGCATTGTGCGCCCATAATCGCGAGATCCACGAGCCGCTGCTGCTCGCCGACAGTCCAACGACAGAATTGAGCGGTCCTGCCGGAGCCTCAACGAGGAAGGTGAATGCAAGCACCGCTAAGAGGGCGATCAACCAGATTCTGTTTCTCTTGATCGGTTCGACCGGACGGAAGATCGCCCAGGCAACAACCAATGCGCTCGCCCCCGCGATCAAGCCGACAATGATCCCCGTCTGCTGCAGCAAAAGCGCCGTGCCGAAGGAAAAGGAGATCAATCCGATCGCAACGGAGCGCAGAATGCGAGAACGCAACCGGACAACCAGGATCACCGCAGGAAGTAGCATATATGCGAGGAACCCTCCCAGGTAGTTGCGGTTTCCCATCGTAGAGATGACCTCGTTTAGTCCGTGTCCACCTTGCGCGCCACGCATCACTCCCAGGTACTGCAACAGGCCGTACAGGGAAGCGAGAAAGGCCGAGACGAGAAGGGCATAGAGAATCAGATTAACATCTTCCTTGCGCTTTACAAAGTTTGCCACAATAAGGTAAAACAGGAAGAAAAAGACGACGAGCGCCAGACTCTGGATCACCACACGACCGTTCGTGGCGTTCACAAGCGACAGGAGTGAGACAACGATCAGCCCAAGCACGGGATAGAGGAGAAACGGGAAGCGGATCTTCCACTCGCGCTTCACCAAAGAGGAAACCGCCCACAGGATGAGGATTATCGATATTCCGACGATGGCGAAGATCGTCTTTGCATAGCCGTACTCGGTCACCGTTGGCCAGATGAAGAGCGGTAGTGAAAAGACGAACGCCGCGATCAAGTAGATGATGATCCGATCGTAGGGCACCTTGAAGTGCTCCACCTTCGATCGTTTGTGCTGGCTAGAACGTCGCTTCTTGCTCATATTCTTGCTCTTATTATACGTAGGCATCGCTATCACTGACAAGTGCCATATGCGCGATCGAAGAGAGCCGCTCCATTCCGCCAAGGATGGGGATGAGGGAGCGAAAAGCGGGCCACAGGTCCGTGCGAGAGGCGATCGCGTGAACGAGGCGGCTGGGGTAGTCGATATCACCATAACGCGCAATCAGTTTTCTGATCGCTGGTCTATCGATCGCACCAAATAGGGCATCGATCCCAGTATCGTCGATGTCGCCCAACATGCTGTGCACCGCCCGACCGAAGCGAAGCTCATTTCCGATCTCCTCTCCAAACTCTCGTTCATACACAGCGAGGTCGCTCTCAGATGTCTTTCCCGCCAGCGACGCCCCGCCAGCGACCTTCCCGGCGATGCGCGCGCACACTCCGCCTGTATACAGTCCCCCACCGGAGGATGGCTTTACCTGACCGGCCGCGTCACCGACCAGTAGAACCCCATCGGCGATCGTCTTACGAGCAAGTGAAATAGGGATCATCCCCTGTATTCTGCTGATCTCCCGCCCGAACTTGTGCCTTATGAGAAAGCCTGACAGGAGTTCATCTGTCTTCGTTCCGATCGGTGCGGCCAGGCCGACGCGCATTTCCCCCTCCTGCGCCGGGATCGCCCAGGCAAAGAACGTCGGAGCGATCGATCTTCCGAAGAAGATATCGACCTCATCACCACTCCTCACAGGTCCAACGATTGTCGCCTGGCTGGCGATGAGCATCTCTTTCGGTGGAGAAAGTGAGAATGACGAGGCGACTAGACTTCGGGGGCCATCCGCGCCGATTATCACTCCTGCTTGGATGTCTTCTGTGTCATTGCCCGAGGTGGTGGATACAGATCCTCTTCTGGCGGAAGTGACGCGAGTATGGGTATGCACCATGGCTCCGGCGTTACGAGCAAGGTTCAGCAGCTCGCGGTTGAGCGCGACGCGATCGATCACGACACCCTTGACCGCATCGGAACGTAACGCTATTTTTCTCCCCACGGGGGAATGGATGACTCCACCGCGGATCTGGCGGATGACGCTTTCACCGGAAGCGCCGAGCGTGGGGAGAGCCCGCGGGCTGACGAGGCCGGCGCAGCGCACCGGTTTTCCCTCACCGTTCCCCTTCTCAACAAGAAGGGTGCGTGCACCAACTTCTGCGGCGCTTCTGGCTGCCACCGCACCGATCGGTCCGCCTCCAACCACGACGACATCGTAATCCATGCCCCTTACTACGCCTCCTCATCTTTGGGCGGACGCGTCATCATCTCATCGACCATTTCCCGCGGATCCGCCCCTCGATACAGGATGCGATAAACAGCCTCTGTGATTGGCATCTCGATCTTCTTTTCCTGAGCGAGCAGGTAGACGATCTCTGTTGCGTAGACCCCCTCGGCGACCATCTTCATATCTGCCATGATTTGCGAGATGGATTCTCCCTTCCCGATGCGAGAGCCTACGAAGCGGTTGCGGCTGTGCTTACTTGTACAAGTGGCGACGAGATCGCCGAGCCCAGCCAACCCGAAGAATGTCCTCTCACTCGTCGCGTACGCACGCCCGAAGCGCACCATCTCAGCCAGACCGCGGGTGATCAATGCCGCGCGGGTATTGTCTCCAAACCCCAGTCCATCGGACATCCCGGTGGCGATAGCGATGATGTTCTTCACCGCTGCGCACAGCTCAACTCCATGAATGTCGCCCGAAGAATAGACGCGGAAACGAGGGGTGGAAAAAGCTGTTTGCAGCTCTCTTCCCAGTGACTGATCGCGTCCGGCGAGGACGACAGCAGTGGGTATGTCTCTCCCCACCTCCTCGGCATGGCTCGGTCCGGATAAGGTGAACACGCCACGTGCATCGACCGCCTCGGTGATTATCTCAGACATCGTTTGATGTGAATCGCGATCAAGCCCCTTGGCAAGGTTGACGTAGACCTTTTTCTCGCTACCTAGCGCGGCAATCTGCTCCATCATCCCTCGCATAGCAAACGAGGGAACGGCCAGGACGATCGTCTCTGCGGCGATCGCCTCGGAGAGCGAAGATGTGACACGTAGGTGCTTGTGGGGAAGCTTAATCCCTGGCAGGTAATCGACGTTCTCGCGTTTCTTGTCGATCGCCTCCGCCACACGCGGCTGCCGCGCCCAAAGCGTCACATCGCGGCCGCTGCGTGCCTGGAGGCGGGAGAACGCTGTTCCCCAGCCTCCAGCACCGATTACGGAGATGCTCACTTACCATTTCCTATTGATATCGGCATCAGCTTGCCGGCGTGTGCCTCGATCCATGTGGTGGCTACCTTTACTGGGTCGCCGTCCTCGGCCACTTTGATATCCGGGGTCAGGCCCACTTTTTGCACTACATGTCCGTTTGGTGTTTTGTACTCGCCGATGGTTAGCTTGAGGGCGGAACCGTCAGCGTAGTTGAACAACTGTTGAATCACACCCTTGCCGAAAGACTGCTCGCCAATGAGGATTCCCATGTCGTGGTCGCGGATCGCGCCGGCGGTGATCTCCGCCGCGCTCGCTGTGCCGCCGTTGATCAGGATGGCGAGGGGCAGATCGGGGATGCTATTCCCGCTCGAGTAGTAGTTCTGATTGCCGGAGATGCGGCTCTTCGTCGAGACGATCACTCCCTTGTCGACAAAACGGCTGGAGACGGAGATGGCCGCTGACAGGAGGCCACCCGGGTTGTTGCGCATGTCGAGGATGATTCCATCCAGCTTATTGAGGTCGAAACCGGCAAGCGCCTTGTCCAGCTCGAGCGTGACGTTACTATCGAAGCGCGATAAATGGATGTAGCCGATCTTGCCGTCATCCACGAGCTTACTCGTCAGAGCGACAACGGTGATCTTGCCGCGCACGATGGGAATATCCTCCTGCTTTCCGTCCTTGTGCTGCACGGTAAGTGTCACGGTCGTGCCGATCTCTCCGCGGATCTTCATTGCCGCCTCGGAGAGGGTAATCCCTTCCGTCGACTCACCATCGATCTTAAGGATCTTGTCGCCGGACTTAATCCCCGCTTTCTCCGCCGGTGTCCCGGAAAGGGGAGCGATCACGGTGAGGACCTTATCCTTGACCGAGATCTCGATGCCCACTCCGCTGAACTCTCCTTCCAGACTGCTCTCAAAGTTCTTCAGATCCGTTGGGTCGAAGAACTCACTGTAGGGGTCATCGAGCTCCTTCACCATCCCTTTCAGCGCCCCGTACAGCGCCTGCTGATCATTGACTCGATCCGGTTGGTAGAAGTAGCTCTTGATTGTTTTATAGACCTGCGGAAGCGGCGAAAAGAGATTGGGGTTCGTCTGCTGCGCTCCCCCACCGCTCAGAGCCACTATGAGCAGGATCGTCGGTATCAGTAGTAACAGTGCCTTTCTGATTGTCGAATTGTTCCTCACACGTCTCACCTCTCGCTTATTGTACCAGATACTTCCATTCGCGCGGAATGGCCCATTGCCTCACCGCCCAAGGTACGCTGACTGGTCGGGCGTAAGAAAGTCAATCTTCACGCCGAGGGTAGCGAGCTTCATCTCCGCTATCTGTTGGTCAATCTTCTCAGGTACGCCATAAACGCCGGGGGAAAGCGGGGCACTCTTCACGATGTGCTGTAGCGTCAGAGCCTGCAAGGCAAAGGATATATCCATGATCT
This sequence comes from uncultured bacterium, assembly GCA_913009415.1. Taxonomy (GTDB): domain Bacteria; phylum Bipolaricaulota; class Bipolaricaulia; order UBA7950; family UBA9294; genus M55B144. Next base: position 36,646 of record CAJVYM010000005.1, on the reverse strand, counting down.
CTACGGGATGACCGTCCCCGAGGACGAGGTTGACCAGCCTCCCATCACCGAGCAGGTAGAGCCTGCGGCCATCCCCAAGCGTGAATTGCCTGATCCCGTCGCGCACGTCTTCCTGCCTTACGGCGAGGGCGGCAAGCGCTCTCTTATCGATCTCCACATCGAAATGGCCGGCGTTTGCCATGACCAGGCCATCCTTGGCGCAGGCGATCGCTCTCTTTGTGACGACACCAGAACATCCAGTGGAGGTAACGAGGAAATCTGCCTGCTCGATCATCTCTTCCATCGCTCCGACGGAGAAGCCGTCCATCACCGCCTCCACCGCGCGTATCGGATCGACCTCGGATACGAGAACCCGCGCGCCTAGCCCGCGGGCGCGCATGGCGATCCCCCGTCCGCACCAGCCGTAGCCGGCGACGAGCACGTTCTTCCCCGCGATGAGCAGGTTTGTGGAACGCATGATCCCGTCCCACACAGATTGCCCGGTGCCGTAGCGATTGTCAAACAGGTACTTCATCTTAGCGTCGTTCACGGCATACATCGGAAAGCGGAGTTTCCCCTCGCGCTCAAGGATGCGCAGGCGATGCACCCCGGTCGTTGTCTCCTCACCCCCACCGCGAATCTCAAGCTTCACTCCGCTATGCAGCAGTTTGACCAGGTCACCCCCATCATCGAGGATGAGGTCCGGCTCTGTGGCAAGGACTCTCCGAAGGTCGCCTGAGTACTCCACATCGCTCGCACCGTGTTTGGCATGCACCGTGATCCCCTCCGCGGCAAGCGCGGAAGCGACGTCGTTCTGTGTAGAGAGGGGATTGCTCCCGGTGACAGCCACCTGTGCTCCGCCCTCCCGCAGGAGGAGCGCCAGGCAGGCCGTCTTCGCTTCCAGGTGAATGCTCATCCCGATGCGGTGTCCGGCGAGTGGTTTTTTCTCGGTAAACTCGCGCCGCAGACGTGCAAGGAGCGGCATGTGAGTCATCGCCCAATCGATCTTCTTCTTCCCATGTTCAACAAGACTATCTCCCGTCATTTTCCCCTCCTGTTGACTACCGCTAGTATGCCGAACGCATCCTTGCTTCCGCAACCCTAGTCCGCAATCACCGCCTTGTTCCCGGTGCGCATCCCCAGGTAGATCCCGGCGAGGATGATCGCCCCGCCCAGCGCCTTTGTCAGGGTAAGCGCTTCGCCGAAGATGATGTAGGCGAGGATCGTCGCGCCGATCGGTTCGCCGAGGGTGATGATAGACACAATCGATGCCTGCAGGTATTCGAGCGCCCAGTTGAGCGATGTATGCCCGACCAACTGCGGCCCCAAGCCGAGGAGAACCAGCCATACGTAATTTGGTGTCGAGAAGCCAACAAGCGGCTGGCCCGTCGCCAGGCAGACAACAAGCAGGATGATCGTAGCCATTCCATAGGTGGCAAAAGCGTACCCCGAAAGGGGAACCTCCCGCCGCACGCGACGACCGATAAGAAGATACCCTGCCGCCATGATCGCCCCACCGACAGCCAGCAGATCACCCTGCAGGGCCATCCCTCCCAGGCGCATGTCCCCCCAGCCGATTACCACACCGCCACCAACAGCAAGGGCGATCGCGATCTTCAAGAGCCGAGAAGGGGGCTCGTGGATGAATAAGCGGGCTCCCAGTCCTACGAAGATGGGGCTTGTGCTGACGAGGACCACGGAACTGGCGACCGATGTGTAGTCAAGCGACGAGATCCACAGAATAAAGTGAATGGAAAGGAAGAGGCCACTCAGCGCGCTTAAGAGCATGTTGCCCCTGCTGATCGATTTGAGTGTTCCTCTTCCGAGGCTGATCGGCAGAAGGATGGCAGATGCCACGCCCAACCGCCATGCGGAGATCGCAAACACGGACGCCCCGCTGATCATTCTTATGATGATTGCGCCGAACGAGATGACGATGATTCCGAGAGTGAGCGTAGATGGAAGGAGTATCTCGCGCTTCATTGGATGTCCTTAACCCTAGCGATCGACGAGGGCGAGTATCTCGGGGAGGGCACGTCGCGCCGCCTCCTCTCCCGCTTCGATTCCGTGCTTCACATCGCTGTAGCTGGGAGGATCGGGAGAGAAGACCGGTTGGATAAGAACATCGGGGGGATTGAGCTGCAAAAGAAGGTTGCTAACGCGCTTCTGAAAGACCGTAGACATCTGGAACAAGACCGAAAAGACGTTTGGGTAGAACCTGCGTCGATCTTCCTGATTCAAGCGCGTGCTCTCCATCCCCTTGATGATCCCCAGAATGCGTTCACCGTACTCCGAAGCGGGGATGCCGGAGAGCTTGACTTCCTCCGGCTGAACAAGGACATCGACCGCGATTACCTTGGTTGCTCCAAGGCTGCGTGCGACATCAACCGGGGCCGGGTTGGAGACGCCGCCGTCGATCAGCAGATGCCCGTCAATCCAGACGGGTACAAACAACCCTGGAACAGAGACGCTCGCCCGTATCGCATCGGCAAGAGACCCGTGTGTCATCGCAAAAGGCAACCCCGTCTCCAAATCGGTGGCGAGCGCCGCATACGGGATGGGGAGGCTCTCAATGGTCCGGTCGCCAACAAGCGTCCTGATCGTGCGCACAACCTCACGCCCCGAACTCCACCCCGCCCAAGGAACGGTCGGAAAGAGCGTCTTGAATACTTTGGCGAAGTTAGTCGAGCGCCACACTTCCTCTATCTTGTCGAGCCCTGCTCCCGCGGCGTACGCTCCGCCAACTTCGGCTCCCATGCTCGTTCCCGCAATGACATCGGGGCTTATCCCGTTCTCCTCCAGGACCTTGAGCACCCCCACGTGGGCCGATCCGCGGGCACCACCGCTTCCCAACACCAATCCGATCCGCTCTTTCTCTGGCATCCTGTTAATATCCTAGCATGCAGTGTGTCAATAGGCAATAGCCATCATGGTACAAAAAAACGGCTCCTTGCCGTTTAGAGTGGGTAACGAGCTCGTAACTGCAAGTAAAAAAACCGCAGCAAGCTGCGAAGCATTGAGAAGCAAAGCCCTAAAGATTTAGGCGGAGTTGGTCTTCATTATAATTTCATGTGGAGCTTTGTTGTATCGAAAGTACCGTCGCACACCTGTCTGCGTCCTGAAGGACAGGCAAGCAAGGTGCGACGCTACACTTTTTTCGAGCGTCGGAGACAAGCTCCGACGTTGAGACAGGCAGTCCTTGAGAAGACTCATGTAGCCAGTACAAACAACAAGCTGATTTGACTTCGGCAAATCTCCGTTTTCCTCTCCCTAAGCGAGCTTAGGGAGAGGAAAACGGAGAGCCCTTATGAGCCCGCGTGCAGCATTCATGGAGCGGCACCTCCGCGCCTCTGATTTGTCGATTGAGGCAAGCGCAGTATAATCGGTGAATACTGTGTTCAATTACCTAAGGAGGAGCGCATGATTCAAGCTCGTCGCTTCGTGTTTCTTTCTCTTGCTGTACTCATTTTCGTCTCAGTTGTTGTTGGAGCAGCACCCCTGCCGAAGCTGCGCGTGAGTCTCCCTCCGGTGATGGGCTCCCTCCCGATTGCCTTTGCCAACGAGTGGAACATGTTCGCACAAGGTGGCCTTGACGTGGATGTCATTGGCCTCAGCGACAACCAGACACGCATCCTCGCCCTCATGGCGGGAGATATCGACGGAATGATCTGCGACGTTTCCACCGCGATACTGCTGATCACCAGCGGAACTGATGTCGTGATCACGAGCACCGCCTACCAACCCACGCAAACGGGGAGCCTCGCCCTGCTCACGCAGAGCTACTTTCATATCAACTCAATCGGCGATCTCCTCAAGCGCACGGCAAGGGGGAGCACGTTAAAATCGATCGCCATCATCCAGATGAGCGACATCGAATACGAGATCGACTCCCTGCTCACCAGCTTGGGCTATACCGTCGATCCGGACAAGGATTACTCCTACTGGCACGACATGTTGCAGCTCTCGATGTTCCTCAACCTTGGTTCAGTCTACGCCGCTGTCCTGCCGGAGCCATACATCACTTATCTTGGCAAGTACCCCCCGATCAAGCCTGGGAGCAAGCTCGTCCACCTGTCAGACTTTGCGGGGATCGACCTCCTGCCAAGCGTCATCGTGTTCCGCCGGGATGTGGTTGAGAAATCCCCGGACGCTATCGCCAAGTTCTACGACGTCTACCGAGAAGCGATAAACAGGGTCAATCACATGTCACGCGAGGAACTGACAACGACGGGAATTAACATTGCTCTCTCGCTCTTCTTCCCCGGATTAGGCAAAGATGCTGTTCCTAAAGGTATACTCAATGATTTCGCTGTTCCGCACTTCTCCTACCCGGAGATGCTCTCTAAGCAGAAGTTTGAGGACGTCGTTGCGTGGGAGAATAAGAACGGTTATACGTGGAAACATCCTGTATACGAGGATGTAACTACTGATCAATTTATAAAATGATTGATGTAGATGCAGTAACTATCGACTACGGACAGGGCGAACAGACGGTGCGCGCAGTGGAGAATGTCTCTTTTCGCCTGGACAAGGGAAAGAGCCTGGCCCTCATTGGCCCTTCCGGATGCGGCAAGACATCGCTGTTGTTTGCGCTCTCCGGTCTTATTCACCCCCGTTCCGGCAAGATAACGATAGACGGTAAAGAGGTGGATACTCCTCGCCGCGACGTCGCCCTCATCCTGCAGAACGCAGGACTCCTTCCGTGGAAGACGGTGTGGCAGAACGCCAATCTATCGCTGTTGTTGAACGGTGAGTTCCCGCAGCAGAACGCGGCCGAAGTGCTTGCGCACTTGGGGCTGGATGATGTCATGACACGTTTCCCCGCCGAGCTGTCGGAAGGCATGAAACGCCGCGTGGGAATCGCGCGCGCTCTCTCAACCTCACCATCCGTCCTGCTGATGGACGAACCGCTCGCATCATTAGACACGCTAACGCGGGAGAAAATCCAGGACCTGTTCCTCAACCTGTGGCACGAACACGGATTCTCCATGATCCTGGTGACACACAACATCGAGGAGGCTGCCTTCCTCGGGCAGCGGATCATCGTGTTCACCGATCGCCCAGCGCGGATAAGCACGATTGTCGACAACTCACAGATGGGTTCCCTTGACTACCGTGGGGACACAGATTTCCAAGGGATCATGTCCCAACTCCGGGAGGCACTGGAAGCATGAAACGAGTTCTCACCTACGTGATCAGCATTGCTGCGCTCCTCTTCGCCTGGGAGATGGCGAGCATCGCAGTGAACGTGATCAACCACGCCGCAATCCTTCCCGGACCGTTCGACGCTCTGTCGCAGGTTGTGAAGAACGCAGCCGAGTTACGGCGCAACTTCGCGGCGAGTGCGTGGCGCCTCATCCTGGCAATACTCATCTCCCTGGCCACGGCAATGCCCCTTGGATTATTGACTGGTCGCGAGCCAACGCTCGATCGCTTCTTCTCCCCGATCATCTACATCACCTATCCCATCCCGCAGGTCGCCCTTATCCTCTTCTTGTTCGTTGTCTTCGGCACAGGGAGCGCGACCAAGGTAGCGATGGTCGCCCTCGCCCTCTTCTTTCAGATCCTTGTCTCGGCCCGTGGCGCAGCGAAGAACATCGATGAGGAATACGTAACGAGCGTCCTCTCAGCCGGGGCGTCCCGCTGGCAGGTGTACTGGCACGTCGTCCTGCCTGCGACCCTTCCACAAATCCTGACGAGCGTGCGCGTAAGCATCGGGCTGGGGATCGCCTTTTTGTATATCGCAGAGACGCGCGCGGCACTGGGAACGGGGCTGGGATCGTACATCAACAAGCATATGCTCTTCAGCAGGGGCAGAGCGTTTGCGGGGATAGTCGCCATGGCCCTCCTCGGCCTCCTTTTGTATATTGCCGTAGATGTGATAGAGCGGATCGCCTGCCGCTGGAAGTACGTCAAGAGGCGGCCCCTAAAATGATAATCACTACAAGGACAGAATATGAAGATTAGCCGGATCTACATTGTCGCCAACACGAGCAAAGAGGGGTCGTTGCGTACCTTGGCTGTGCTCAAGGCATGGGCACAACTCAAGCAAATCGAGACGATACTCATCGATTCCGACCGCCCGAGCTTCTCAGAAGCGGAGGGGGCGCTCGTCGTTGCTCTGGGCGGGGATGGAACAGTCCTTCGCGCCGCGTCGGTCTTCGCCGACTCAGTGATCCCGATCCTGGGAGCAAACCTGGGGAGCCTCGGCTTCCTCACGCAGGTGAAGGCACCGTCGCTCACGTCCGCACTGGAAGGGGTGCTGCGTGACTCCTTCGTCATCGAGGAGAGGATGCGCCTGTCCTACTCATCTTCGGCCGGTAGCGGGACCGTGTTGAATGACGTCGTCATTACTGGAACCTCTGCCCTGCGCTTCTGCGAGCTGGAGCTTCTGTGGAGCGATGGCGTGGTGGCGAGCTACCCCGGCGATGGGCTGATCTTATCAACCGCGACCGGAGCGACCGCGTATAACCTCTCCGCCGGCGGACCGGTGATCGTCCCCCCGGCAGCCTGCATCCTGGCAACCCCACTGGCGGTGCACAAGCTCGGAATCCTCCCGGCCATCTTCCCGGCAGAGGAGGTCTTACTTGTGCGCACTCACACACAGGTGAGCATCTACGCCGATGGCGATTTGGCATTCGACCTCCCGCCGGACGCAAAGATCACGATAAAGCGCGCCTCCACACCGACGCGGCTCGTGCGGATGGCGAACGCTCCCACCTTCTTCCATGTGTTGCGGGAGAAGTTGAACTGGGGCGATGAATCAAAGCGCGAAGGAAACTCGGGTAGCTCTCATCGGCAGGCGTAGTCGATAGGCAAATCGCCACACTGTTTGTAGGTTGGATAACTGACCCTGGACCGAAGCAAGAGGGGGTAAGTAGTGGGCAGACAAACGCTTGACTTGGCTGGGATTTATCCTCCGATTCCCACGCCATTTGATTCCGACGGGAGGCTCTACGCGCCAGCCCTTACAGAGAACTTACGCAGATGGAACCAGTATCAGCTGCGCGGTTACGCAGTCCTTGGTTCCAACGGTGAACTTGTCCTTCTGAGTGAACAGGAGAGACTGAGCGTGCTTCGAATCGCCCGCGATGCCATCCTTCCAGACAGGTTGATGATCGCCGGCACGGGTTGTCAATCGACCGGAGCGACCGTTGAACTCACGAAGAATGCCGCCGCGATCGGAGCGGATGCGGCGCTGGTGGTCACCCCGTCATACTATCGTGGGTTGATGACGAAACACGCCCTGCGCGAGCACTTCCACGCGGTGGCTGAGTCCTCGCCAATTCCGATCATCCTCTACAACATCCCATCGTGCACGGGGATCGATCTTGATGCGGAGACGGTGGCGGCGCTTGCCGAGCACGAGAACATCATCGGAATCAAGGATTCCGGCGGCAACGTGATCAAGATGGCGGAGATCGGGCGCCTGACCGGCCCCGATTTTCAGGTGTTGGCCGGTTCCGCGAGCTTTCTCCTGCCGGCTCTATCCGTGGGAGCGGTTGGGGGCATCCTGGCGCTGGCCAACATCGCGCCAGCCCAGTGCCTGCAGATAAGGCAAGACTTCCTTGACCAAAAGTGGGAACAGGCACGCCAGATGCAGATGCGCATGATCCCGGCAAATACCGCTGTCACCCGCAAGTGGGGCGTGCCTGCGGTGAAGGCGGCGCTGGACATGCTCGGGATGTACGGCGGTCCGGCTCGACCTCCGCTGCTGCCCTTATCTGATGAGAAAACACGGAAACTGCGTGAGATCCTGCGCCAGGCACGGATACTACCGGAAGGAGACGTGCGAGGCGGCAAGAAAGCATGGTAAGCTTGCATAGGAGGATACGATGAGAGACAGGGCGTTACTGATGATCCCCGGACCGATCGAGTTTGAGTCGGAGGTGCTGCAAGCGCTTGGTGCTCCTACATCAAGTCACGTTGCACCGGAATTCATCGAGGTATTCGGCCAGGCACTCGAGAGAATGAGGGAGGTGTGGCTCTGTCCTTCGGGGCAGCCATTTGTCGTATCCGGGTCCGGGATGCTCGCCCTGGAGATGGCCGTGGCGAACCTGATTGAATCGGGGGACAAGACCCTCGTTCTAAGTACGGGCGTCTTCGGCGATCGTTACGCGGATCTGTTGCGTCGTTATCACGTTGAGGTGAGCGTGCTGCGAGCGCCGCTTGGGAAAACGATTCCCTTACAGCAAGTAGAAGAGACGTTGAAGGAACATCGATACAAGTTGATGACAATCACTCACGTGGACACGTCGACCGGGGTTCGCACCGATGCAAAATTTCTGGCCGCCATCGCACGCAAGTACGATACACTGACGGTGCTTGACGGTGTCTGCTCCGTAGCCGGTGAAGAACTGCGCCAGGAAGAATGGGGAATCGACGTGGTGCTCACTGCCTCGCAGAAAGCGATCGGCGTCCCTCCCGGGCTTGCTCTGATGATCGTCAGTCCCCGCGCGATTGAAACGTGGCGCAGGAGAAAGACACCAGTAAGCAACTACTATGCGGATTGGGGAAACTGGCTCCCGATCATGGAAGCATACGAAGCACGGAAAGCAAGCTACTTCGCCACGCCTCCGGTAAACCTCATCTGCGCCCTCAACGTCAGCCTGGAGAGAATCCTGAAAGAGGGGATGGAGACGCGCTTCGAACGTCACAAGAGATTCGGAGCCGCGTGCAAGGCAGGCATACAGGCGCTGGGATTAGAGCAAGTTCCCACTGATTCAGCGCATGCGGCGGCAACGCTCACCGCCCCCTACTACCCGAGAGGGATCACGGGATCAGAGTTCCTTCCTAAAGTTAAGGATGCAGGTGTGATCCTAGCTGGGGGACTACATCCCGATATTAAGGGAAAATACTTCCGCATTGGACACATGGGAGCAGAGACTGCGGGTGATCTGCTGGCGACGATCGGCGCCATTGAAGCCGGACTTCAGGGCTGCGGCTACACGTTTGAATTGGGGGCAGGAGTTCGTGCAGCTCAACGCACTCTGCGTGGTTAGAGATGCCTTGACTTCCAATGAGGCAGGTTTGCAGAAGATAATCCTATGACCACAAGAGGGATCGAATATCTCAACAAGAGCGGTATTCCCTACCAGATATTGACGTACCATCACGAGGCAAAAGGAGCAAAGTATGCCGCGCACACGCTCGGGCTACCGCTTGAAATCGTGATAAAGAGCCTCGTCTTTCGCGCTGACGATGGCTCGTTTCTGTTTGCCCTGATGAGTGGCGATGGAAGCGTGAGCGAAAAGAAACTTGCGCGAGTGAGCAACCACAAACGCGTCACGCCTGCAGACCCGCGTGATGCTGAGCGGATCACCGCCTATCAGGTGGGAGGGATCAGCCCTCTCGGAGCGAAGAAACCGCTCCCCGTCTTCCTCGATCGTGCCGTCGCTGCACATCCGGAGGTGGTGATCAACGCCGGTGCGCGCGGGACGATGCTGCGTCTGGCAACAGCTGATCTTATCTCCATCACTAAAGCTCGGATTGTAGGCATTCGAAAATCAGGCATAGAGATCTCTGAGCGGGGTCGAAATCGCCGTTGATTACTGTACTAGACTCGTGGTCAAGAAGTGCTTAATCGATTAGCACGGTCTTCCCAGTCAGGTAAGTAGACCGACATCAAGCTTCTGAATAGTTTTCCATGGTTTTGAACCCGTATATGCAGTAGTTCATGCACGATCACGTACTCCTGGAATTCCTTAGGTTGTGCCAGAAGATTTTCGCTGAAGGTCAGTGTTTTTCGCGGGGAGCACGAGGCCCACTTGTGCTTCATTCTCTGCACCCGGATTTGAGACGGTTCGGTATTGAGCCTATCCGCCCAACTACGTACGGCTTCCTTGAAAGCATCTTTGGTAGAGAACCCACGGTCTTGCTTAGTCATGTTATGGAGCAACTTGAATGTTCATAACTCTCAGAAGCATTAGTGGGGAGCACCTCCCTGGTCACCTTCTCACAACACGGAGCATCGCGTCAGCCAGTGGGACCATGCGATCCTTTCCCACCAGCGGGAGCAGCATCTTGTAAAGATCTGCCTTGAGCTGCCTAAGTTCAGCTGCGTTCTCCGCATAATTTGGAAACCGGTCAAAGATACCTTTGATGGTCATCGCAGTGCTCTCCGATTCCGTTACCCCTTCTTCCTTAAGCACCCAATAGAGGGAGAACGTGGTAGCATTGAGTCCCATCTCCGACTGCTGACGGCGCGCTTCCACGATCTCTCGAATCATAAGTTCGATTCTCCGCAAGGAATCTTCCGCCGTGATCTGGCGGGTGTCGAAGGCTTCGAGGATAGCTTCGGCACGGTCGCCAATCGGCTTGAGGTATGGGCTTGAATCCTCTTCTTCGCTAACGATCTTTCGAATGCTGTTTACCAGGTTAATCACCTTCGAGTTATCTGACATGCTAGAGTCTTTGATTGCCTTAAGTGTGTTGTGGTCAAGCGTGATCACCGGTGGTGTCATATCAAGACCATAACTCTTGGACATCTCCCTGACTAATTGCCCGGTCTTGCGGGCCACATCGCTGTACAGCACAGACCTTTTCCTGAAGGCGTTTCGGATGATCCGATACAAGATGGAGAGAGAACCAAAGTTATCTATGAAGTCCCGCAGCTCAGGCGAAGGCGAGAGGATCTCGTAGAGCGTTTCGATCTGCTTGTAGATTCGATAGAATGTCTCCCGCTTGTCTTGGTCGGTGAACACATCGATAGCCTTTTCAATCCCTCTATCATCAAGCAATTCTCTGCCCATGACGATGTATTCCTCCGCCGGGCCGTTCATCATCTCCTTAAACTTATCCAGCAGAAGATCGAGATCCTCGATGACGCCACTGACAACATCCGAATCAAACGCCAGCGCTTTCTCAAGCTTTTCAAAGATGCCAATGAAATCGACTACAAGCCCGCAAGGCTTGCGGCTCTCTTCGCCCCATTCATAGGGACGATTGACCCGCGCGATGGCCTGGAGGAGCACATGATCCCGCATCGGTTTGTCCAGGTACATGCAGTAGAGAATGGACGCATCGAAGCCGGTGAGAAGCTTATCGGTGACAATGAAGATCTTTGGCAACGTATCCGGCTTTGGGAACAGCTTACGCGCCTTCTTCTCCGCATCCGGGCTCACCTGATGACGATACACGAGGGGGTACTTCTCGCTGTCGTGCTGCGCGGATGTGTAGATCGGAAGGGAGTATTCAGGAGGGAGAACCTTGTCCAACGCCTCCTTGTACATCGCGCACGCCTCACGGTCCACCGCCACCAGAAATGCCTTATATCCGAGTGGTTCAATATTCTCTTGGAAGTGTTTCGCTACGAATGCCGCAACCCTCTCAACTCGATCCCGCGACTTGAGAAACGTCTTCAGGCGCATCGCGTGGTCTAAGATCACATTCAACTCGTCTACGTCGCTAATCCCCTCGGCCTCCGCCAGATTCAGGAATTCCTCTTCGAGCTGTCGGCGTGGAACCCTGATCTCATTTGGGGCGAGGACGTATTTTAGTGGGACAGTCGTACCATCTTCGATTGACTCCACAATGGGATACTTGTCGAGATACCCTTGCTCATCCTCCTTGCCGAAGATCTTGAACGTTCCCTTGCCGTATGCCGTCTTATCGATCGGTGTGCCGGTGAAACCGATCAGCGTGGCGTTCGGGAGGGCGCCAACGAGGTAGTTGCCGAGATCGCCACCTGTTGTTCTGTGTGCTTCGTCAATTAGGACGAAGATGTTCTCACGAGTGTTGATGCTATTTAAGATGCCATCGAACTTGTGAATCATCGAGACAATCAACCCGCGAAAATCGGAGGCAAGGAGTTCGCGCAGATGCCTCTTGCTAGTGGCCTGCTCAATCTTGATATCGTGCGAGCGCATTTCGCCGAGCAATCGCTCAACCCAGCCTGCAAGCTGCCCCTCCAATTCATTCCGGTCGATCATGAGGATAACGGTCGATTTGCCGAACGTTTCCTTGTCCTGAAGGATCAGCCGGGCTGCCGTGATCATGGTGAACGTCTTGCCAGATCCTTGAGTATGCCAAATCAGGCCGGTTATTTTCTCCTTGTCTGCGCATCGATTGAGGATCTTCTCTACTGCTCGGGTCTGATGCTGACGCAGAATCGTCTTCTGCAGTTCATCATCCTTGTAGAAGAAGAGGACCCATTCTTTGAGCATGGTCAAGAATCTCTGGCGGCCGAAGAAGTGTTTGACCTTACTCTCGTAATTCCCGGATTCCTCATCTCGCCAATTGAACAGATTCTTCCGATCCAGGTTCCATGTTGCGCCATAGTAGAAATCAAGGAGGTTGGTAACGTCGAATACCTGCGGAGCGGTCAGCATCTCCGGCGTCTCGTGGTGGTACTCCCGGATCTGGGTCATCCCCTTTTCGATTCCCTTTGACTTCTGCGCACTCTTGGTTTCTACGATCGCGACCGGAATCCCGTTGATCAGGAACATCACATCCGCGCGATTGGTCTCCTGGCCGTTGGTGTAGTTCCATTCATCAGTTACTTGGAAAACGTTTCGCTCGGGATGAGCAAAATCGATGACACTAACGTTGCTCTCCCGTTTTTCGTCTTGGTCATAGATGCTCTGCTCTTCACGGAGCCATGCAAGGACTTCCTTATTCCCCTCAATCGTGTTGGGAACGGACTCGATTGCGCGGATCACATCACCAGCGTTGTCCATCGTTATGAGCCCGGGATTCAGTTCGATGAGCTTCTCTTCCAGTACACGGCTGAACAGCATTCCTCCCACGCCTTTCCGCAACGAAAGAGCTTCCGACGTAGGGACGTACGTCCAGCCAACCTCGCCCGCGTAGCGGATGAGGGGATTCTGCACGGTATCGCTTTCTGTTCCGAGCTTGGTCATTTGTTCTGTCTCACCTCGGAAGACATGAAGAGGCACCACAAACACTCGAATGTCTAGCAATCATCTGCAGCGTCACCATTCCTTCCTTGCTAGGTATCCGATGAAGTTTCGTTTCCGCTTATGCTGTTTCTTTATTTCTGCAAGGTATTGCCTAAACTCATTTTCCTTTCCCATTTTGAACAGCAACTTTCGAATATGACCAATCATGTCGACGGCTTCCTGATAAGATTGGTTGTTTTTCTTCTGGATCTCCTGCTCTACAAGACGCTGATAGATGGGGACTGCATCAGCGGGGTACTCGGCCTCCCGCTCCTTTGCCAGCCTGAGCCACAGTGAATCGGAGCATCCGCCGGTCTGCGCCTCCTTCCACGCATCAGCCAACTTCTCCTCCCATAGAAAGATTTCAACCAACAACGAATGGTCGACTAGCCCCCAAGACCAACGGGATTGGCTCCTTTTCGCTTCTTTCCTTCTCCGTGCAAGGTCGTCTCGAATCCACTTCAACGCCTTCTCTCGCCAAGGGCTCTTTTGGTTAGCCTTCTCGGCGTACTTCAACAAGTCCTGATACGTGGTGAGGATAGAGCGATCTACGAAATTCTCCCAGAGAAGCGTTACAGCCTTGTCCTGTCGCTTTGCACGGACATACTCCTCGGCAAGGAACTTGCGTAGCCGGGAATCCGGTTGATCCGAGAACGCTTCGAGGCCCTTCTCAGCCCATTCACGCGCCAGTGCGTACTTCTTCGCTTCGCGACACCGCTCCGCAATAGCGAGAAAGTCATGCGAGTCCGACAGATCGCTGGACATCACCTCCACGACGCGCTCGAAGTCGCCATCTTTCTCGGCAAAGCCCTTCACCATCTTCGTGAGGGTCCATCGTCGCCCATAGGAGTCTGGATCCTTCTCTCCTGGCTTGAGGTGAGGCAGTTGTTCCCACGCCTCCTCTGCTAATTGACGGAACGCTTTCTTGCCCTCTTTTTTCAGAATAGCAGCGTACCGTTCGTAGGAATCGTTCCAAAAACCCCACGGATCATTGATCTCGTTGTCGAACAACTTCTCGGCCAGTGATTTCGGATCGGGTTTAGCGGCACGACACGCATCCAGATGCAAAGCCATCAGATCTTCGATGACCATACCCAGCGAACCGTCGGAGTCGTCTATCTGTTCAAGTTGCTTCTCCACAAGCTCAATAGCGTATTCCGTTAATGTGAGGGCTGGCGTCTGTTCCCCGCTGTTCAGCAGTTCCCGGAGTTGCCGGGCAATTCGATCCACACCGCGAGAGTATGTATACGTCTCGCTGTAGGGAATAAAGCCATCGATATCAATGGTATCACGAATGACCGCTCGCAAAGCAACAGTATTCACCGTCTCTGCTCCGGTCGCTACCCGCATCTTCAAGGAATCATAGAACTCAGCGTTTTCATCCGCATGGTCCATGATGATTGCAACTAGGTCCTTTGAAGACTTTTGCTGTAACCATTCCTCGATGTCTGAGGATGTGATGTCGGGTTGAGGCGAATGGGCCTTTGTTCCTTTCTCGAGGTCTGGCAAGCGCGTCTGCCTCGCTTGACTGTCAATCCACGCCAGACCGGTAGCCACAATGTGCTTACAGAAGCTCCCTCCTCGCCCCAAAGGGCAGTCACACGTGCCTACAAGCTCTCCCTTCTCCGCCCAGATCCGCACCTTGTACGGACGCGTACCGTTCACTGTTGCCTGCACGACACCTTTGCGCTCCTGCAACGACCTAACGCGGCCTTCGAGGAAGTAGACTTCACCCCGGTCAAAGTATCGTCCTCCGGCCAACACTTGCAGGGCTTTGCGCGTTACAACTCTCCGCAGTCTATCGCTGGTCTGTTTTTCTCTCGTCATACTTCCTGCCTACGGTTCCCCTCGCTTTTCTGGAGCGACAATGCGTTTGTTATCGGGACGTACGCCCATCCGACCTTCTCCGTGTGGCGGATGAGGGGCTGGGTATCTTGTCCGGAACCAAAGGCACTCATCGCTCCTCCATGCTCCACTTCATCAGGAAGCTCCGAATCCCGCTGACAGATTTCCTGAACGATGTATCTAACTGTGCTACCTTATCCATGTCCATGGTCCGAACAAGATCCTCTGCATACTCGAGGCCGCCAAGTTGAGGGGTCACTCCAGCGTTAGTAACAGCTTCGCGGAGAAGCTTCTTGTAGCGGTGTCGCTCGCATTTGGCATCAGGTGCTTGACAGCCACAACCGAGAACGGATTTGAATGCTCGTGAATCGAGGAGAAGCCATCGCTCAACATGCGGATCAGGAATCATGCAAGATGTGAAGCAATGTAGCTCTTCAGGAACGCAACTCATCACTTCCTGCGTTCGCGCTGTGATCCCTTTGCAGTCTGCATCGGTTGCGACAAGCAGCAGATCGGGCAATTGGTGTCTCCCAGTCTTGAGTTCCTCAGCGAACTCACGTAACTCGTTCATCATTCTCCCGTAGCCACCGCGACAACTACGAACGCTTGTTTCGATGCTGATATCTTCCGCTTCGGCCATCCGTAGCAAAAGGGTCTTCGCGACCACTTCGTGACCATAGTCCTCGCCAAAGATGATGGTTTTACGCATCGAAATCTCCCCGTAGGATGCGTTGCGACACAGGGATGGACACGCCCGATGGTTGCTCTTCGTCAAGAGCCTTCTGGATTGTGGAGTCTCTTGCTAGCTCTCCCCAGGTAGAGAAAGGCTGGATCTCGGTATTGCCACCTGCCTTGCGGCACACATACAGGTCCTCATCGGACAGCATGTCCGGAAGAATTGGTGAATGTGTCGTCACGATCAATTGGGTGTCCGCCTGTTCTGAGCGGCTCTTAAGTAGTTCTGCGATCAATCGGATTCGACGAGGGTGCACACCGTTCTCAGGTTCCTCAAAGCCGACGAGTGTTGCAGGTTCCGTCGAAGCATTCAGTGCCAGCAAGCCTAGGATACGGAGAGTTCCTTCTGAAACGACGCTTGCAGGGATACTGGTGTTCCCCTCCACAATACGAAGCTCCACTTCTCCTAGGTCGTTTGGCTCTACCTCAATTCCCGATACTGAGGGAATGATCGCGTGCAGGGTCTTCTCAATCCCTTGCAGTTGCCTTGGAGATACAGCCCGAAGTGTGTTGAGAAAGGCAGCGAGGTCCTCACCCATGAGTCCGATATGACGCACTTCCTTGATGGGACTAGATCGACGCATCCGGTCTCGTGGCTCGAAGTAGAAGAACGACCAGTTTGACAACTCCTTTTTGAAGGCAGTGACATGCGGGTAATGAGGAGGATACAGTGAAAGCGATAACACGCTGTGATCAAGATTTACGTCATGATAAGTGGGGTGGGACTGTTTCTCCATCCTCAGATGGAGTTTTTGCCCTACCTTTTCCAGGAAAGGATTCCTGCTGACCTTTGGTACACCTGAACCATTGAGGGCACAAAGCCGCTCGTCTCGAACGCGGAGAATGCCAGACTTGGGTAGGATTTCAACTTCCAGGGTGTAGCGCAAGGAGCGTTCTCTCACGTACTGCGACTTTGGCTGATCCCCGTATGGTTGGGCGGTCTCCTTTACCAAACGTGTTTTGCGCATCTCGCGGATCAGCCGATCTACGCTGATAATCGTGGAGTCGGAGAGTTCAACATCGACCTCGAAACGAACTGTGGCAGACTCTTGTTGCAGCAGCGCCTTCATTCCTCCTTCCGGAAAGGCAAAGGACTCCAGTGGAGCGCCGCGGTACGGGGGCTTAAAGGCATCATTCAGTGTCGGGCTCTTAATCAGGCCCGACAGCAACTGAAGCGCATCAAGGAAGTTGCTTTTCCCCGAGGCATTCGGACCGAACAACACGCAGAACTTGCCGAGCTTCAAATCTAAGTCGTGCAGCGACTTGTAGCCCTGGATACGAACTCGTTTAATCATGATTGGGGACCTCCCATTCAGCAGCGCTTCCTATCCTCAACATCTCATACGCATCCCGCACATCGAGTACAACCCGTATAAGCAAAGTGTGCATTCCTTTCGCCGTACCCGGCAGGTTTTGGTGTGTCTCTGTTGCCAGTCTGGCAATCCATTCAAGCTTGGTTGCCGCCGCTATCCGAGCCTCCTCATCAGTCATCATTGCAATCCCTCCGAGTATCGTTGGACCTTATGCAGTTCATACCTCTACCTCGCGCACATCAATATCGAGATCACTGACCCGAATCTCGCCAGTCATTAGCTTGTTCAACGTCGTCTTGAAGAGGTCTTGAAGGACGGCCTTCTTGGATTCATGAGCCAACAGTTTCGAGTTCAGGGCGTCGATCGCTGATGCAATATCGCTCTGTTCCTCAAGTGCTGGCAAAGGAATGCTGAGTTCAAGGATGCGACTGGGAGCCGTATGTCGGACCTTCATGCCTGTAGCAGAGAACTCTATTCTCTGTCGTATACGTGAGGTGTTGAAGAGATGAGACAAGAAACCTGTTGAAAGCTTGGATTGCACCCGCGTTTGTACAAGCCCAAGCCGTTGATTGTGCAGGTACTTTCCTGACTCTGGAACAATCAACGAGCTCCCCAGAAGTCCTCTCTTCTGTTCTGTCATTGCCACAAGGAGATCTCCCTCCTCCAATACGAATCCCTCGGGAATCACACCACTATAGTACTTTCGCTTCTCCGGTTCGTCGCGGAAGCCTCCTTCCTCGAAGAAACTCCCAGGGGTGAGGAGAATGTACTCGCCATCTGAGGTGAAGTGCTGGCTCTTGAAGGCATACCCGTGCTTGATCCCTACTATCGAACCTAGCTGTACCACATTCCAACTCTCTGGGATCTCGCCGATTTTGGTCATCTTGGTTTTCTCGCCGCGAAGGCCGTGGGTGAAGAGGTACTGCATGGTAGACTTCTTGAGGTCGCGGAGCGACTGGATGATCTTCTCCTGCATCTCAATCGCCCGCTGGATCTTCAACAACACCGCCGCGATCTTCTTTTGCTCGAGGAGAGCAAATGTCATCGTTTCGAACTCTTTGATTCCGGACCACGAAGTTCTTGGATGATTGACGCCGTAGGTCGTCTGCTTGGCGTGTTCGATAAAGGCGTCGCTATGAATAATACCGCAAAGGAACCACGAGGGTACTTCAATGGGCTCAAGCACCAGGATATCGGTAGAGCAGATTCCCCCTGTTTCTGCAACGACAGCCTTATCTAGATAGGGACGTAGTTTACCATAGAGCACATCGCCAGCGTAGAAGCGACTCTTCGTGCTTCGGACCTGGGTGGGAGAACCGTGACGAGAGAGAAAGAACTGCCCGGGATCGATGTGCTCCAAACCGACATAGATTCCGCTATTGCTATCGTGCGGCGAACAAGTTTCTCTTCGCAGTTCACAAATGTCGTTTAGGAGCCTCATAGTACCCTTTCCTCCGCGTCCTCTGGGATTTCATCACGGCTTCTTCTTCCTTCGATAGTCATTCGGATCGAGGCAGGCATCATAGGTGGCGCGATCGATGCGAATCCAATCGGTCCTGTTGATGCCACGGCGATTGCGGGATGTTGGACTGAACGGAAAAGCGCATGCCACTTTGATCCAACGATCATCTCTCCGGGCGATCTTACGGATTTCATCGGCCACTTCGCTCAGGTCCTGATCCTGGCTGAAGATCACGGCAACGTCATACCGGTTATCCAAGGCACCGCGTACTACGTCAAGGGCTAGGCGAACGTCAATCCCTTTCTCTCTGCCAACCAGCGTTGCTGTTGTGGTGCCGTCAGGAAGCTGCACAAGCTGGTTCGAATACCTCAGTGGGCGAGAGTACGTTTGTATGTCGCGCGTCCCCATAGCAGCAAGTTTCGCGATCCAGAAGTGATTTCGCTTTGGATCAATGTCGGGATCGGGAATCCCGGTGTAGAAGTTAATACCAGCCAAATCCCATCCCTGCTGGACACAGATGGTCTCGGCTAGTTGTCGGATGTTGTAGTTCGGATAGGGATAACCGAAGGCTTCCTTAACAGCGTTGAACAGGTTCTGTCCGTCAATGTAAGCGATCGCGCGCTTGGAGGCGGGTTCCTTCATAACGCCACTTCCTGCGAACAAAGAATAACCCCGCCAGAGGTCCGGAGACTGGTCCAGCGGGGAGCAATTACAACTTTATAATACAACGAGACGTTACAGGTGTCAACAGCCAAAATCCATTCCCTCATTTTGGTTCCTCTCCGAAACCGAGCTTGTTGAAGATTTTTCGCAGTTCGATATCGATCTCTTTGGCCTTCTTCTCAAGACCAGCAGGGCCCCAAAGCTCATCCAGGATCTCGGGAATCGGCCGGTAGATTTCCTTCTCACTCGTGTCTACGTAGCGGGAGGGGGAGAGGTTGTAGTCTTTCTCCATCGCTTCTTCGTTGGTGATAACCTTGACAAATCGTTCTATGTCCTGCCCTTTGATGAACGCTTGAGCGATCTTGCGGATGCTGTCATCCGGAATGTAATTCTTCGGACGGCCCTTCTTGAACTCTTGGCTCGCGTTCACGAGCACGATCTTAGCCTTGCGATGCGGAAGCTTGTTCCGATTGAGCAGGATGATGATCCCAGCGGCGCTTGTGTTGTAGAACAGGTTGTCTGGTAGAAGAATGACGCCTTCTACAAGATCATGGTCGACAAACCACTTGCGGATGATCTTCTCTCTGTCCTCGTTCCGGCTTCCGCTGCCACGAGTGACTGCACCCGTATCTAAAACGACAGCCGCTCGTCCTGTAGACTTGAGCGAGGCTATAGTGTGCTGAAGCCATGCCCAGTCTGCTTTCCCGGATGTGATACTGCCATGTTCCTCAAACCGTCCGAAATTGTCGCTCTCGTAGATCGCTCGATCGTAGGATTGGTTCCACATGGGGTTTGCGACCACGATGTCAAACTTTCTGAGGCTTGAATCCGAATCCCGAAACTTCGGGTTGGTCATCGAGTTGCCACGCACGATTTCGCCTTCCATGTCGTGAATGACCATATTCATCCGAGCGATGGCGTAGCTTGAACCGTTGATCTCTTGCCCGTAAAGCTTAAGAGGACGATTGACCTTCAGTTCGCGTTCCTGAAGGGCCAGCTCACACTTGATCAATAACCCGGCCGATCCACAGGCGTAGTCGTAGACTTCTTCCCCTTGAGATGGCCGAACCATGTGAGCCATGATCCAGCCAACCTCGGTCGGCGTGAAGAACTCACCAGCACTCTGTCCTTGTCCCTCGGCAAACTTTCGAAGCAGGTACTCATAGCAACGTCCGAGGAAGTCCGGCTCCACGTCGTAGAGCCCAAGGCGGTAGCGAGGATCAGAGAGTGCCTCGATCACACCTGCTAATGCTGAGTCGCTGATCTCTCGCTCTCCAGTACGGGTTTCGTTGAAGTCTACGGTATCGATGACCCCGCTGAGGTCCTTGGAACGATCTCCCGCGTTGGCTCTAACAATCGTTCGCATCGTCAACGTGAGCCGTTCGCCAAGCGTTCTTGGCTTCTGCCCTTTGGGCCAATCAAACGGCTCACGACCGTTAACGACCGGCCACCGTGCCTCGGGCGGAATGTAGAAACGAACCAGGTTCTTGTCGGCTTCAATAATCTCCAGGGCTGTCTTGCGGTCGCCGTAAGTCTCGGCGAGACGCTCAATCTCATCCTCAAAGACATCAGAGAGGCGCTTAATGAAGACAAGAGGTAGGATGTAGTCCTTGAACTTGGGGGCATCCTTCTCGCCCCTAATCGAACAAGCCGCGCTCCAGAGCATCTGCTCCATCGATTTTGTTGTGAGCACGTCTTCTCTCAAGACCCTGCGGCGGCGCTTGGGAATTCCAAGATCGAGAGTCGGTTCCCCCAGGCCAACATCTGTGACAAGTTCGCTGATTGCTTGCATGGCCTTGCCGCGCGGCGTGGTTCGCCCGTTTTCCCAACGATTCAATGTGGTAAACGCGACGCCAAGTCGGGCAGCAAGATCATCTTGAGTTAGTCCAAGCTTGGTTCTTAGTTGCCTCAGAACCTCAGGAATTTCTCTACCGTCCATGATCTCCTTTGGAACACAATGCTATAATGCTATAGCATTACAAGCATTTTGTCAAGTCCAGGGAGATCGTGCGACGAAACTACACCTTGAAGTTATTCCAAACGCCTTCTTAGCGCTGAGCACTTAGTGACCGGCGCAACTTTTTCGACAATAGCTGAGATTAGGACATCTCCGATCCTTTCAGTTGTGCCAGCTCGTCGATCATCTCTTGAAGGACGTCGAACCCACCCTGCCAGAAATCCGGCGAGGCGATGTCGATGCCGGCCTCGGCCAAGATCTCCTGTGGGCTCTTCGAGCCGCCGTAGGAGAGGATCTTGAGGAACTTAGGAACAAACGCAGATCCCTCTGCCTTGTAGCGCTTGTACAGCGCCAGCACTAGGAGCTGCCCAAAGCTGTAGGCGTAGCAGTAGAACGGGGTGCTGTAGATGTGCGGGATGGAGACCCACTCGTGGCGGAATTCATCGCCCACATCCACGGCGTCGCCAAACTGCTCGCTTAGGTTTGCTAGATACCGCTCGGATAGTGCGTCAGTCGTCGCCCCCGCCTTGATTAGGGCGTGCGCCTCGCGCTCGAAGAGGACGAAGTAGGCCTGCCTGATGACAGTGGCGTAGGTCCCGTCGACAAAGCGGGCGAGCATATCACGCCGCAGTTCGAGGTCGGATTCGCTCGCAAGTTGATGCTCCAGAAGGAGGATCTCGGAGAAGACGGACGCCGTCTCCGCCAGCGGGAGTGAAGAGTGGAACGTGAGCGTCGAGTGATCGGCGGCCATGAGAGCGTGCACCGCGTGTCCCAGCTCGTGAGCCAGGGTGGAGACGTCTTCGCCCTTTCCGTTGTAGCTTGTCAGCACCCATGGGGTGATCCCGGGAAGGACACCATGGCAGAAGGCTCCGCCGTACTTGCCGGGGCGCACCTCGGAATCGAGATGCCCTTCATCGAGAACCCGACGCGCATGCGATGCCAGGGTGGGAGAGAATGCATTCAGGCTGGCGAAGACGGTGCTTATCGCCTCGTTGAACGAATACGTCTTCTCCGATGTGTCCAGTGGGGCGTAGATATCGTAGCGCCGCAGACGTTCCATCCCCAACCATCCCGCCTTCATGCGGAAGTAGTCCTGGAACATGTCGACGTTGTCGCGGCACACGTCGAGAAGGACATCGACCGCGGCATCGGAAACGTCGTTTCTCATGTTGCGCGATGAGATCGGGGAGGAGAAGCCGCGCAGCCCGACCTGCTCATCGGCCCAGTTGCGCACGACATGTTGGTAGATCTGCCCGAGGACTGTGCTGTTCTCGCCATAGACGCGGTACAGCTCCACGTACGCGCGCTCGCGTAGCTCGGGGCGGGGATCGAGGGCATAGGTCATCAGCTCGGAACGGGTGAGCAACTTCACCTCGCCATCGACCTCGATCTTGAACGTGAAGTCGCTCGTCAGCATCTCGTACAGAGTAACGAGCGCCTCCACACCGTTTAGGTCCTTGATGTTGATCACCTTCTCCACCGGTTCGGAGAGGGTGTATGGCTTGTAGCGACGAAGCGAGAGCAGGTAGTAGGATAGATCGCCACTTGCAGAAAGGAGCTGTTCGGTAGCGGAGTCATCCAACCCCTTCCACCATAGCTCAAAGAAAAGGGCGCGATTATGCGCATCCGCGATGACGCTCTCCACGCGGCCGCGGAAAGAGAGCGCGTCCTGATTGTGTGTGTCCTCGGCAAACCATAGCTGCCCGTACGCCCCCAGGCGCCGCACGAGCGAACCGATGTGTTCTACGATTGTAAGGAGCGCAACAAACTCATCCGTGGTGATATCCGGCGAAAGAATCGTCCGCTTACCCTCAAGATCACTGACCGCGCGCTCAAGCTGATCGAGGTAATCACTTCCGATATCCTCGGGCCGATCAGCGCTTGGAATCAGGTCGGCAAGCGACCAGCGCGCCTGCTCGTAGACACGTTCGTTCATCTCATTCCTCCTCATGGCTTCCTCAATTATCTATCATGCTTCATCAGCAACAATGCCAACAAGGCCGATCTCCGTTGCCACCTCACGCATCCCCATAATCACGTCTTCGAACAAGTCCTTTAAGTCCATTCCGAGCATTTCTGCACCCTTTGCGATCACATCGCGGCTTACCCCGGCAGCGAAGCTCTTGTCCTTCCATTTCTTAGTGACCGACTTGACCTTCATGTCGAGGACGCTCTTCGACGGGCGCACCAGGGCGACAGCCGTCACCAAGCCGGTCAGTTCATCGATCGCGTAGAGGACCTTCTCCATCTCATGTTGCGGCTCGACGTCGGTGACCAGACCCCAACCATGCGACATGATGGCGCGGATGTAGTCCTCCGGCCAGGCGCGCTCTTCCAGGATCTCCTTCGTCTTCTGGCAGTGTTGCTGCGGGTAGCGCTCGTAGTCGAGATCGTGCACGAGGCCAATGATCCCCCACTTCTCCTCGTCCTCGCCACGCTTGCGCGCCATGTAGCGCATCACCCCTTCGACGGACAGGGCATGCTTGATCAGGCTGTCCGAGTGGTTGAACTCTCTTAACAATGCAAATGCTTCGTCTCTTGTTGGTATATACATTGACATTCCTCCTCCTTATATATCTTAGTTAACTCCATTATGCATCCAAACTTATCTCTAAAATATACATCCCGGAACGACGATATCCAATCGCTTGACCTCGGACTACAGAATAGGTATGATGGTAATGGTTATAAGGCTTGGTTGCCTGTCCAATGCGCCAAGAACAAGAAGGAGCTAGGGAGTCATGTTTAAGAAATTGGAGAGCAAGAAGCGCAACGTCCAGATTGCTGAACAGATCATCGCTTCCATCCAAGATAGCACCTACAAACCCGGTGAAAAGCTCCCCCCCGAGCGAATGATCGCCGAGCAAATTGGGGTCAGTCGGCCCTCGGTAAGAGAGGCACTGTGCGCGCTGGAGATGGTGGGACTGCTGGAGAGCCGAGTTGGCGATGGAACCTACGTTCGCAGCACCGATCCACTATCCACCCGTGCTCAGGCGCGGGCGATTCTGGAGATGAGCGAAAGTCCTTTCGAGGTCCTCGACGCACGCCGAATTCTGGAAAGCACTGTCGCCACGATCGCCGCGGAGAGGGCGGAACAAGCGGACTTGGAACTGATGCAGGATGCTCTCTCATTAATGAAGCAAGCGACACAAGAAAAGGACGATGATGCCTATTTGCACGCCAATATTGACTTTCATATCGGGGTAGTGAAGGGAGCGAAGAATTCATACCTGGAAAGCGTGATAACTCCATTGATCCGCACCATGGAAGATCGGCTATCACGAGCGATGCGCAAGAGCTACCTAACTGAGAACGAGCAGGGACGAAATGCGTACAAGATCCACGAACGGATCTTTCGGGCAATAAGAAACGGTGATTCCAGAGCAGCAAAAAAAGAGATGGAAGAACACTTCCGCGATGTGGAAACCTATCTCAGCGAGGACTACAAGTCAGGGGGTGATACATCATCCGAAAATGGTACCCGCGGCAATCAGAGAAGAATGGTTAACCGCTAGTAAGCTTGTAGTAAAGGAGGAAAACGATTATGGAAGTAAAGAAAATAACAATGAAAAAGGTGATAGTAGCCGCGATAGTCCTGTTGGCCGGGTTGTTGATTACTCTTCCTACACTAGCCAACGATCTATCGACGTTGGTGTATGGTGCTGATTCCGATGTGCAGGGTCTCTCTCCTATCCTCACCAACGACCGCGTATCAAGCAACGTTACCGATCAAATATACGATACATTATTTGTGCGTGATTGGAATACAATGGAGATCAAACCAAGTCTGGCGCTCAGCTACGAGAATCCTGATGCGTTGACGTGGATCATTCATCTGCGGCCGAACGTGGTATTTTCCGACGGAACACCGTTCAACGCCGCCGCGGTAAAGTTCACCTTCGAGCGCCTTCTTGACCCTAAGGTGGCCGCGCCGCGCGCTAGCCTGCTCAAGATGGTGGACAAGATCGACGTAGTGAACGACTTGACAGTGAAGATCACCACTAAATATCCCTTTGGTCCGTTCCCTGCGATCCTCACCCACGGTAACTCCGAGATCGTCAGTCCAACAGCAGTGGCCAAGTACGGCAATTTAATGCAGCACCCGGTCGGAACTGGTCCGTTTAAGCTGGAAGAGTGGGTTCCTGGAGATCACATCACTTTGGTGCGCAACGACCTCTACTGGGGAAATGCCCCTAAGCTCAAGCGCATAATCTTCCGGATCGTTCCTGAGGGAGCGACGCGTGTGGGCCTCCTGCAGACAGGAGAGATTGACTTCACTGATCTCATTCCTACCCCGCTCTTCGCCACTCTCAAGGACGATCCCCAGGTCACCGCTGTTGCTCCGTTGGGAACTCCCATCCGCTATTTGTCGTTTAACTTCCAACGGAAGGTGTTCCAGAACCTGAAGGTGCGCCAGGCCATCGCCATGGCCATCGACCGCAAGGATATCGTGACCGCTCTTGATGGGCTGGCCTCGGCATCCAAATCCATTATCGGTCCTAAGGTATTTGGGTACGACCCAACCGCTGAAGCATTCGGGTACAACCACGATCCGGCGAAGGCAAAGGCGCTCCTCGCTGACGCTGGCTATCCTGACGGATTCACCACTACCCTGTGGTACGGGGTTACCGGGGACTATCCGGTGGTGGCGCAGGTAATCCAAGAGCAACTAAGCAAAATCGGAATCAAAGTTGAACTCAAAGGTCTCGATTGGGCAACATTCCTCAGTGCGACCCGTAAAGGAGATCAGGACATGTTCCTGCTCGGTTGGACCAATCTTACCGCCGACGGAGAGGAACTCCTCTACCCCAACCTCGACTCGGACAACATCGGGGGCGCGAACCGTGCCTTCTACAGCAATCCGATCACGGATAGGCTGATCATGGTGGCGCGAAAAAACGTGGACCAGAAGGTTAGGTTGGCCGCGCTTGAGGCGGCAAATGCTGCGTTGATCACCAATGTAGCGTGGGTTCCGCTGTACGATCAGCTCAACATCCTTGCCTACCTCAATGACGTTCACAATCTAGTCGTGAATCCAAACCAGAGCTGGATCCTAAAAGACGTGTACAAGAAATAACCTCCTTGACTCAATTAGGGGAGGGAGCATGCTCCCTCCCCGTGTTTTTAACCTGCAGAGGAGAAAATGGCCGCTTATCTCATCCGCCGAATCTTGATCCTGATCCCAACGCTGTTTGCCGTGACCGTGGTGACATTCTTCGCCCTCCACTCCGCTCCCGGCGATCCAGCGAGCATCTTGGCCGGTCCAGAGGCATCGGCACAGGATATTGCTAATATCCGTCATAAGCTGGGGTTGGATCAGCCGGTTATCAACCAATACTTCCGCTACTTATGGAAACTGCTGCACGGGGATATGGGAATTTCCCTCACTACCAGACGCTCGGTAACCTCGATGGTACTGGTGCGCTACCCAAATACTGTTCGCCTCGCTTTCGCCAGTATCTTGATCACCATTATCCTTGGCGTGGGTGGAGGGGTGATCGCGGCGATTAGGCCGCGATCCATCCTCGATAATATCACCACCCCGATTGCTCTAGTGGGAGTAGCGATGCCTGGTTTTTGGTTGGGGTTAATGCTCATGTATTTATTTGGAATAAAGCTACGATGGCTGCCTGTGGCTGGTTTTACACATCCTGCTTGGAGCTGGGGAGGCATCAAGGATATTATCATGCCTGCGTTTTCCCTCGGGTTCCTCGGGGTGGCTTCGGTGCTCCGCTTGACTCGATCCTCCATGCTCGACGTGTTGGGGAAAGAGTACATCCGCACTGCTTGGTCAAAAGGGCTATCCGAGTGGAGGATCATTGTAAAACATGCTTTCCGCAACGCTGCCATTCCGGTAGTGACCATCTTGGGCATGCGCATGGGCATCTTTCTCGGAGGAACGGTAATCATCGAATCGGTGTTTGCGATAAACGGCGTTGGGCGCATGGTCTTGCGATCGATACTGACGCGGGACTATCCGGTGTTAGCGGCTTCAGTTCTGCTTATTGCCGCAACATTTGCCATCGTGAACCTGCTGGTCGATGTTTCCTATAGCTTGATCGATGTAAGGATCCGTTATGACTAAAAGCACTAGTTTATGGCAGTTACGAATACGGAGGTTCCGCAAGGATCGATTAGCGGTGGTGTCTCTTGGTATCATCTCCATCCTATTGATTAGCGCGATCCTTGCTCAGGTCATTGCCCCCTACGATCCTGCGTCGCAGAGAATGTCGGAGCGCCGGCTTCCGCCGGGAAGCCCGGGGCACCTTTTGGGGACAGACGGCTTCGGAAGAGATATTGCCAGCCGCCTTGTCTATGGGGGACGGATCTCGTTGATGGTGGGATTAGTCTCTGTCGGTGTAGGTATGCTGATCGGAATGACGCTGGGGCTCATAGCTGGTTATTTCAAGCATCTGGACAATCTGATCATGCGGGTGATGGATATCCTACTTGCTTTTCCCGGCGTACTCATCGCGATCATAGTCGTCGCCATCCTTGGCCCAGGCTTGTATAATGTGATAATTGCAATTAGTGTCTTCTCCATCCCCATGTTTGCTCGCCTCACCCGGGGGGCCACTCTGTCAGCAAAAGAGGAGACCTATGTGCTAGCTGCACGGTCACTCGGAGCCCCGACCTCGCGAATACTTTTGCAGCATATTCTGCCCAACATCGTCTCGCCAATCATCGTGTTCGCCACCGTGCGCATAGGTGTTTCTATTCTCAATGCCGCTGCGCTGAGCTTCTTGGGCATCGGAGCGCAACCCCCTATGCCAGAGTGGGGTGTCATGATCAGTGAAGGCCGCAATTTCCTGTATACGAGCCCGTACATTGCTTTCGTTCCCGGACTGGCAATCCTGATCGTGGTGTTATCGTTCAATTTGCTGGGGGACGGTATCCGTGATGCTCTTGATCCGTTTCAGTCCGACTGATGTTGTATCAGAATGACTCGTGGGCAACGAATGCGGGTCAGTAAGATAAGAATTATACATTAGTAGAAAAAGGATATTCTAAGGAGGCAAGCAGATGGATACCGATGCAATTATGGAGCTAGCTCTAGAGATGGCCGGTCTAGCAGAGGTCCCTGGTGATACCGCCATCTACCTTCCCGGCAAGACCGTCGAGCGGGTGCTGTTCGGCATTGACATCGGAAGTACTGAATTGATTCTCGCCCGTAATTTGGGGTACGACCTCGCTATTTCCCATCATCCCATGGGAGGTGAAGCGATAGTTAACTTTCATCTTGTGCTCGAACGCCATGTACAACAGATGGCTACAGCTCGTGTTCCCATCGATGTAGCGCGAAACGCGATCGGTAATCTCGTATACGAACGGCGCATCCTCAACTCGATGCGCAATTATGATCACGCCCCTTCGATCGCTCGACTGATTCACATGCCGTACATGAATATCCACACCCCACTCGATGAAATCGGGAGGAAGCGAATGGCAGACGCGGCAAGCCAACTTAGCGAACAAGATACCGTCCATGATCTTATCACTCTGTTTCAGAGTGGCTTTGGCGAGTTCCAGCATGCAAAGACAACGATCGAGGCGATGGTCGGCAGCCCGGACAATCGGCTCGGTCGCGTGGCTATCTCTCACGGCGCAGGGACAAACGGGGGATACCCGATAGCCAAAGCCTATTTCGATCACGGAGTGGATACCTTAGTATACATCCATTGCCGCCCAAACGATGCGCAACACTTGGCGCAGGAGTATCAGGAAAAGGAGAAGACCTTGATCGTTACCGGTCACATCGCGAGTGATTCGTTGGGGATTAATCCGTTCATCGAGAAGCTGAGAGCTCGTGGCTTGCAGGTAACTCCCATCAGTGGGATCATCTCCCCCAGCTTATCGCACAATTGAGTATGCAAATACGCAAGAACAGGGAATACACAGCGCGGGCTCTCCGCAATCTGATGTGGATGTTTTACATTATTAGACTAAAAGCATAGAGCAGACATTCTTTTAGTAGATATCCGTAAGGATAATAAAGGTGATATTGTGGATATAGGTATAGGAACATTTCTTACCCTGTTCTTTACCGCGATCGCCATCGGCGGCTTCGCCAGTCTCCTCGGCGTTGGGGGAGGAATCTTCATGGTTCCACTCCTACTTTTGGGAGGATTCGTGCCGACTATGCACCAAGCTACAGGGACGAGCATCGCCGGGGTCGTGTTCACCAGCCTCTCTGGGACTATCGTCTATTGGTTGCGTCGCGCGATCAATTTCCGTATTGGGCTTCTTCTCATGCCGCTAGCGATCGTCGGTGCGTGGACCGGCGCGTGGCTCAGCGGGTTCATCGACGCACGCTGGTTGGAGATCGGGTTTGCCGCGATCCTGCTCTATCCGGCAGGGATGATGCTCCTCGGGAAACAACCCAAGGAGATACCGCTCTCCTTGGGACGGAATGTGCGCGGAACGCGCTTCTACGCCACGACGGCGATCGTCGGGATTATCGCAGGAGCGGCATCGGGAATGTTCGGTATCGGCGGCGGTACAGTGATGGTCCCCGCGCTTGCTGTCTTCCTCGGCCTCGACATCGTCACGGCGGTGGCGACGAGCCTGTTTGTCATGATTCCATCAGCGATAATCGGATCCTACCAGCACTGGGTTCAAGGAGACCTCCGTCCGGAACTGGCCATCCCGCTCATCCTCGGACTGATCATCGGCGCACAACTCGGGCCACGCCTCGGTTCGCGCATCCCTAAACGACGGTTGCGTCAGCTCTTCGGGGTCGTTCTCGTGTACGCCATCGTCAACATGATCCTCAAGGCGACATGACGTGCATGTTGTCGAACAGAGAAGCTTCCCCTATCATCACTTGATTATCATGTCCTTATAGGACGGTAGGTCGGGGAGGATCTGTACATGCCGGAGAGAGGCGCTCAGCGCATAGAACGTGTCACCCTGTGGCGGATCTTTTTTGTCTTCTTTAAGATCGGGCTCTTCACTTTTGGCGGCGGTTTTGCCATGCTACCCGTGCTGAATTACGAACTCTACGCCAAGCGGAAGTGGATTGACAAGGAAGCACTGACCGACATTGTGTCCTTGTCTACGGTCTTCCCGGGCGCGATCGCCGTAAATTCTGCGTTCCTGCAGGGACTGCGCATGCGCGGCGCCCCGGGTGTGATCGCCGCAATAATCGGGATCATCACCCCGTCGATCATCGTCATCCTGCTCATCGGCATATTCCTCTTCCGATTTACCAGCATGCACATCGTACAGGCGTTCTTCAAAGGGGCGGGAGCAGCGATCACCGGGCAGATCGCTTACGCCGTGTACGTGTTTGGCCGCGGGACAACGTTAAACCTACGTACAGTTGGATTAACTTTAGCCATCCTCGTTGTCCTGTTCGCATTCAAGGTTCACCCGATCGTGGCGATCCTCATCTCCGGAGCGGTCGGCGTGTTCATCTTTCCAAAAGGGAAAGCATGATACAGGAACGGGGAAGGTAATCAAGATGGGGATCCTGTTTCAGCTCTACGCAAGTTTCTTCCTGATCGGGATAAGCGCCTATGGTGGCGGGATTGCCACAATCGCGCTCATCCAGTACGAGATCGTCTCCATGCATGGATGGTTGACCGCTACCCAGATGCGCGACGTCATCACCATTGCCCAAATGACGCCTGGTTCAATCGCGATTAATTCCGCCACGCTGACCGGTTACAAGATCTGTGGAATCGGTGGCGCCCTCCTTGCGTCGCTCGCCGTTATCACCCCCGGGGTCCTTCTTCTGATTGGGTACACCCTCACCGTCTCCCACCTGCGCTCAAAAGACGCGCTCAACCGAGTAAAGTTAGCACTGCACCCTGGTATCATCGCACTTATCATCTACTCTGTCTACACCTTCGGATCAATCTCAATCGACGGATTTATCACCGGTGGAATCGCTGCCGCCGCATTCTTCGCCATCTTGTTTGCCGGACACAAGGTGCACCCCGTCCTCATCATCATTGCAGCAGGATTGCTAGGGATCGCGATCTTCCATTGACCGGCCCTATCGTACGAGGGATAATTTCCGATCGAAGATGAATATCACCATTCTTACCACCGGCGGCACGATCGAGAAAACGTACAACGAGCGTGACGGATCGCTTCGGAACTACCACACCATCCTCCCGGAGATGCTCGCCGGGCTGCGCTTGCCAGATCTCGATGTCAGCTACGAACAAGTCGTGTTCAAGGATTCGCTGGAAATGACACGAGAGGATCGGCAGCACATCCTCGCTGCAACGCGGCAGGCTCTTCCCTCATCGGACGCCATCATCGTTCTGCACGGAACGGACACGATGGCCGAGACCGGTGAACTCTTAAGCAGTGAGCTGGTCGATCTGCGAGTCCCCGTAATCCTGACTGGGGCGATGCGCCCGTACAAGTTCCGCGACACGGACGCACTGCAGAACGTGACTGAATCCCTCCTCGCCGCGCGCCTCGTACCACCCGGCGTGTACGTCGTGATGCACAACCGCGTCCTGCGATTTCCCGGGGTGGTCAAGGATCGGCAAAACCTAACGTTTGTTAAGGCCTGATTTGTACCGATCCTCCTTACTCGACGTTCCGTGTGCCGCGTTATGGGGAGGCTGCTTAACCAAGTTGACTATTGCAGGCACGGAGCAACCGTTAGGCGTATTGCTCCCTCGATCCACCTTCCAAGAATTGAGGATCGCTGTCTTTTCGGCTTCCCCCAAATCCTGCCCGTAGAATCTGAGGAAGACGTGTTCTCGTAGCTTATCAGGGCGCAGCAAGCCGTGCTCCTTCTCGATCCCAGCACGAACTAGAGCCTTCGCCGTAGCGAACATCCGGCAAGCCATAGCCAGACGCTCTTGTGGTGACCTTGCCATGATCATCTTCCGAAAACGCTCCTCGATATCTATTGGATCATCGTTCATCGCTTCTTCACCTGTTCGAGCAAGATTTTCACTCCCAGTCTCTGCGCCCATGATTCCAAATAGCTCCAATCAAGATCAGAGACTGCTTCCAGTAGCACTTGGACATCCCTTTGCTGGAGAGCTGAACTTGACCCCTTAGACCACTCAAGCTTGGACAGAATGAGATCCTCTGATGCAACAACCCAGATTGGGGTGCCTTCGATATCGAACCGTTTCCTTCGTTCGAACTCCAACCTCCTGTACTCTTCATCCCCGCGCACGATGAAGTCGGCCTTGACCATCCACTCGTTGTGAATGATGTTGAACATGGATCGTCTGATCACAGCGTTACGAATGCTATCCTCATCTACATAACAGTCAACCTTAAAGAGCTGGGCGATCTTCGGTGAATCCTCCAGGTGACACTCGATGACCAGGTCTATATCCCGTGTCATGCGCGGTACTGCGTAGATCGCCATCGCCATCGAACCGGTCAGCATATACCGAATATCAGCTGCATCCAACCGCTCTGCTATTTGCTTTATGAACTCCAGTTGTTCGTTCATTGCAGACCAAGTTTACCATCAATGGCTCTTTGAACACACATTCGCAAGCGGATACTGCTGGCGACGTTTCGCGGAGCATGCCCCGCAGGTAATGGACACTATGCTGCTATTGCTTATCGGAGTCAATGCTCTTGTTCGATCGTCTTCTGCTGCAGAAGTGTGTCCACGGTACCAAGGAGGGAACCGAGTTCTTCTTCGATAATACCCCACACAATGCGGTCGTCAATGGTGTCATAGCCGTGGACAAGGATGTTTCTGAAAGAGATGACGGCACGGTGCTCGGGGATTTACTGCAAGAGTTCGGGATCGTCGCGTTTGATCCTGCTCAAGGACTCTCCAATAATCTTGAGTTTCCGCTCCACTCCGCTTCGAAGCAGTTCGTCAGAGGAGTAATCCTCGAATGTGTATCCGGCGATAGAATGCCTTGATGGCCTTTCCAGACCGAAGGATGTCGTCCAAGTAGGCAAGAAGGTCATCCTTCATAAATGGAAATCCTCTCCTTCAAGATGCGCTCTCTGAAGTATGGGTTTCGGAGACTGGCGATAGTGAGTAAATCGACCTCGCAACCTAAGGTGTCTTCCAGTTGGTGGAGAAGGCCGAAGAACCGCCTCGCAGAACTACGGCCTGGATCCCCCTGAACTCGGCCAGCAAGTCAACGTCGCTTGCGCCGCTCGCGGCATCACGAGCGGTCGAGCCAAACACATCAAGTCGCCTGACATCGAACTTGCGGCACGCAGGCAATGAGGCCTTCCTTATGTCTTCAGTATTCATGTCCAGATTATTGCGTTTTCGGGTTTCCTCATCAAGTCAGATCGAACGTACGGCTCACCCTCGGCACTCAGCGTCTCTTTGAACCAGTTGCTCACCCATCGCAGACCAAGTTTACCATAATCACCGATTTTCGCGCGGGTATAACCGTCACGGCAATATAACATTTGCCTACGGTGGGATGCTACCGGAACCTCAGGACAAGTTTAGCTCCTCCAAGGCCAGGCACCTGTTGTGGCTATCTACAGCAGCGGTGAAGAATGCCATTCACCTGCCCAGGAGGTGATTTGACATTCAATATAGCAGCTGGCCCGGCACATGACGAAAAGCGGGTTTTGTGCGGGTTTTGCGTTGCAGCTTGTCTGCAACGTTGCTTTTGTGCGCACCTGCAACTTTCAGTTGGTTGAACAGCACGATCGGTCGCGCAAGGCAGGCTGGCTTTGTGGAATTAGAGTGCTTCACCTCCAGCCTTACCCCTACCGCTGAGTCCAAGAATCCTAAGATCGAAGGTCCGTGCACTGGTTCTTGACTTATGGGTTTCAGTCTCTATAATAGTGTTAGTCTCATCTGCCATGTGTAGAAGGAGATCTTTCGCCGTCCGGTTGGGCGGCGAATGCATTTTACCCTTCTCGTCTCTCGAACTTTCTCCGTAGGTTCCTTCTTCTTGATGCACCATCGACGTGGAACGCGGTAATAAGCCAAGCAATCTGCTTTCCCGATAAATTCCGATGCTCAAGGACAACACAGTAGTCCCAGGGTTCGAGCCAAACATACGTACGCAACCGGTGTCTGCGCTCAAGGTAGGTCCAAACCTTAATTGGATTCGCATCAGAGTTGGTGAGAACGGGCTTACACCAAGGTAACCGTTCCGCTCTAGGAAGGTCTAAACGGCGATTTACTGTATCACGTTCCTCTCTACTGACAAGGTGCCAAAACCCTTCTTCGTAGTGTTGCTGTGGCAGAATTCTGCGGTTCCACCACACCGGCAATCCGCGAAACGAAGGACGACCGTTCTTAAAATCCCTCGTGAATACCTCATACAAAATAGAAAGGCACTCTTCCTCTGATTTACCGATAAGATCCAGCATTGCTGGTAACCAGCGGGGCTTTTCCGTCATACATCCAGCTCCTGGGGAGTCCACAGGAACAGGTTGAGCTTATCTTCCCTGTAAAGTGTGGAGCGAGTCAGGCTGTATCCGGTACGTTCGCGGATGATTTCAACCAACCGTTGTTTCGCACTGCTACCGGAGAGATTGCGATTGGCATAGGCTACGGCCCCGATCAGAAGATCGGCGAGTTGTATCTGTTCAACCTCGTGCGAGCGGACCGTCTGCACTTTCTGAATGATCTCCCGTGAGAAGTCGTAGGCGTTGTTGCAGAGCACATCTTGAAGCTTCCTCACCTTGGGGGCGCTCCGGGTGTCTTTGATATCGAGGTAGATCCGATAGGAAGCGTTGGGGCGAAAAATCGCTTTGAGCATGGTGAAGTACATCTTAAAGTACCATTCATCATGGCTTTGACTGTATGCCTCGTGGTGAAGCTTGTTCTTGTCGGCTACGATCAAGGCGCGGAAGTGAAGATCCGGCTCCGCAAAGAAGTAATTGATCAGGTCGATATAGAAATCGATCTTTCCCGGAGAGACCTTGGTCCACTTAATCTCAAAGTCCCGACCAAGTCCATGTTTCTCTTTGATATCCCGTATAGCCTGTGCGGTCTCTCTGGCCTTCTCAAACGGGCACCAAATAGCGCCCAATACCATGACCTTTTGCCGGTCATGTTCAAGGTGGCAGCTTTCGTCGCAGTAGACGTTAAAGACTTGGGGCATGCCTTCGACCTCCATTGTGCCCAATCATTGGCTAAGTAGCTCGTATTAGATACATCGGGATTATAGCACG
Organism: uncultured bacterium; assembly: GCA_913009415.1. Taxonomy (GTDB): domain Bacteria; phylum Bipolaricaulota; class Bipolaricaulia; order UBA7950; family UBA9294; genus M55B144. The sequence continues at coordinate 1,693 of CAJVYM010000005.1, read as the reverse complement.
ATCGGTCGTACAAGGCGGCTGACTTCGTGAGCCACACCCCCGTCAAGTACACATTCTACTTGACAACGGTATGCCCGTCACCTGTAAAATACAATGGTAGACCCCAGAGTCCTCACTTGCTGATATGACATGGCCCCCTAAAGCTTAAGTAAAGTTCCATCCGTCGTCGCAGCTCGGGTGAACCAATGCTTCTGGGTTGTAGCTAGCAAATGTCTCATTAAGCCATTTAGCAAAGTCAGTGTTGTGTCTGCTAGCTTCCCTTATTGCACTTGTGAGATCCAGACATGACTCAGCCAAAACGCTACCTTCAGGCCGCTCTGTGATGTGTAATACAGCAAGCACGTCTTTTGTATTTAGCAGCAGCCCTCTTTTCGGTAGCTCTAGGTATCTAATTGCGCTCTTTTGAAATTTCTTCTGTTGAACGTTCATTATGCCTCCATAAATTGTTAGTAATTTCCACTCACTTTAGGTGGATTCCTACAGCATCTCAATGACTTGCTGATCAGTGATCAGCGGCTCGATAGAGCGGGTAACTTCGCTCACTGTGGCCATCAATGATTATTGTGCAACTTTGCAACAGAGTATGTCAAAGAGTGGCGGGTCTCAACTCTATTCTCCTCATCTCTTGGGATACTGGATGCCCGGAAGTTCACATTTGGACCTCTCGGGTTCGGCAGTCACTTCGTTTCCTCCTCAATGATGCGGATCTCATCGTCCGTCAGCTTGTAGAACTCATAGGCCAGCGCATTTAGCTCCTGCTCCCATTCCGCGACTTGTGCTTGTGGGCCTTGGGGTAAAAGACCTCGTGGCTTTTTCATGACCTTAAAGCACCAAGAATGAAGACGCGACCCCGTAACGCCCCGCTCTTCGTGTACTTCATGCCCCGCTCTTGGCATGCTCTACTCCTTGGCGAGAGATACAAGTTTTCTCTCGCCCGCTCGCTCAATACACCAGGCTCGCCAAGGCATCTTTCGGCTTATCTTTTCCCCAGAGTTTTTCTTGGCGTACAGCGTTAAATAGCCAAATAGGTATTATGTCCTTGGGATTCGCACAAAACCACATCTTCATCAAGTGGGTTCTCCATGAGTGAGCGCATCTGGGGTGACTGGATGGAATTGCGCACGCGTGCCGAGTCCGACAGCCGTCAGCAAGTCGCGAGTTTCCTCTAGCCGAGATCGCAGTTTCTCGTCACCCGCGACAACCCAGACCTCTTCGTCTAGTGGCACGTAGGCACAGAGCTGACCATCCTCCAAATCGTTCTTGTTGCAAGTGATTGCACCATTGCCCTCAAGCCATATTGCTTGGAATAGGGAGTACCCCCAGAAGCAGTAGGTATCTCTTGTGACAATCTCTGTATCGACAATTGAGTAGTCAAGATCCGGAGTATCAGGAAGAGGCAGGCCTTTCGATCCCAGCACCGTGTCCATGATGACCTGATGGTTCTGTTCCGGACTTCGCGGAGAGTGAACTCCTTCTTTGAGGACTTCAATCATGGATGTCATGTAGTCCTGGAATTCGCTCTCAGCTGCATCCAGTACCTCTCGGACCTTGAGGGTGACGTCTTTGACCTGACCTTCGCCATTACGTGGAGACATGTTACTGTAATTCCGTACAGATAAGGAGTTCACTCTCGCTAAACTGTTAGGGTAGCTTGGGGGGTGTAGTAACCGAAGATGGACTTACTACACCCCCC
>CAJVYM010000004.1 GCA_913009415.1 uncultured bacterium | reverse complement strand
TCGCCGTCCCCCAGGACAAGGTGACCGACAAGCTGCGCAGCGCGGCCAAGCGGATCAACTTCGGGATCATCTATGGGATCAGCCCGTTCGGACTGGCGCGCGAACTAGGGATCTCGCGCGAGGAGGCGCGCGCCTATATCGATCGCTTTTTCGCCGCCTACCCGCAGGCAAAGGCATACATGGACAAGATGATCGAAGAGGCGACAAAAAAAGGCTATGCCGAGACGATCCTCGGTCGTCGCCGCATGCTTCCACAGCTAGCGGAGAAGAATGTCACCGCGCGCAACTTCGCCAAGCGAAACGCGGTCAACACGCCGATCCAGGGAAGCGCCGCCGATCTGATCAAGCTTGCCATGCTCAGAGTGGATCGCCTCATCGAGGGTGGGCAGCTAAAGGCGAAGATGCTCCTGCAGATCCACGACGAACTCATCTTCGAGGCGCGTGAGGAGGACGTACCTAAAGCGGGCGAGACGATCAAGAAAGAGATGGAAGGGGTGATGGACCTGCGTGTTCCGCTGGAAGTGAAGGTGGAGATGGGGCGGAACTGGAGCAAGATCTAGCGAGTTGCTGTCTGTTGTTGCACGGAGAGTCTCTGATAGCAGAGATCCTTGCCACAGGACTGAGATACGGCTAAAGTATGAATTCAGGCTCGAAGCGATGATAGAAGGATCGAGCAAAGTTGGATTCTAGACAAGAATTGTTCGGAGTGCTGCTTCAAGGCAGGTCAATCGTGAGGAGTGCTTCATGCCGACAGGTCAAGAAGACCGCATCAAGCTGCTGACTAAGGTCGGGTTTGCTGCCCTGGTGGAGGCTGCAAAGGCTGTTCCTGGGGTGGGTTCGTTGATCGCGGCCGCTGTTGCTGGTACAGGTGTCTATCTAGAAGAGATAATTGCTGCACGGGATCTTCCTAAGGAAGCCCGCCAGGAGCTGCGGCGTTTGGTCCATGACTTCAGGGATCTGCTCGAATCGGAACTGAAGAGCCATCCAAATGACAACACTCCAGAGATAGCGTTGGTGGCAACGCTTGAGATTCTCGCAAAGCATGGGCTTTCAGCTGAAGAGCTGGTAACTAAAGCCAACCTGGACGTGGGTCGGGCGGGCATGCTTACGTTAGCGCATGCCGAGCAGCAACTGAAGGCTATCTACGATACCAAAGCCCAGGAACTGACGGAACGGCTGGTGCGGGAGTACTACAGGATTCTCCTTACCCATAAGGAAGCCTTAAATGCCGTTGGAGTACCAGCTTTGCGCATACTCCTTGCGCAACAGTCCGACTTCGAGCAGAACTTTGGAGTGAACCCCTGCGACTGGACAGATGGGTGAAGAAATCACTAAGTTGTCTGGAGGGTCGCAAGGAGGATATTTCATGGCAGGCAACAGGAAGTTCAGCAAGGCATTTAAGAGTCAGGTTGTTGAGGAGTTTCTGGCAGGGGAAGCTACCCAGGCACAGTTGGCCCGCCGGTATGGTGTCTCAGATAATCTAATCCTGCAGTGGAGGAGACGTTATGCAGACGGGAAGTTAGAAGAGATTGCGGGCCCTTCGGACAAGGAGGAGCGAATCAAAGAACTGGAACGGATGGTTGGCCGGTTGACGATGGAGAACGAGCTGCTAAAAAAAGGGGTGCGCTTCGCTCTGTTACGGGAAAACGAGCGTTCCTCCACGATCAGTGGAATAACCTCGAATCGATCGAATGGGGGTGCCAAGTGATGGGTATCCCTCGCAGCACCTACTACTACAAACCACACACCGACGCGGCCAAGCGTAAACAGGACACGGACATCCGAGATCGATTGGAGGAACTGGCGCTGCACTTCACGCGGTATGGATATCGTCGCATGACAGCACAATTGCAGCGCGAGGGATTCCAGGTCAATCACAAGCGTGTTCTGCGGCTGATGCGGGAGGCGGATCTGTTGTGTAGGACTAAGCGTCGTTTCGTAAGGACCACAGACAGCGATCATCCTTACCGGGTATATCCAAACGTTTACGGAGACACGATCATCACCGGGGTAGACCAGGTGTGGGTGGCGGATATTACCTACATTCGCTTGCTGAACGGCTTTGTCTACCTGGCGGTGATTATCGATGCCTACTCGCGCCGGGTTGTTGGTTGGGCGTTGTCGCGACACATTGATGCTGCACTCACCTGTGCCGCACTTAGAGTGGCCATTGCTACGCGGAACCCTCCGCGTGGATGTATCCACCATTCCGACCGTGGTGTACAGTACGCGGCAGATGACTACATAGAGATTCTCAAGGAACACGGGTTCATCAGCAGCATGTCTCGCAAGGGGAATCCCTATGACAATGCGCAAGCAGAGAGCTTCATGAAGACGTTGAAGGTAGAGGAGGTCTATGTTTCAGAGTACCGAACATTTACGGAAGTGAAAGAGAGGATTGGCGAGTTCATCGAACTGATATACAATCAAGAGCGGTTACACTCGGCGCTTGGCTATGTCAGCCCGGTGGAGTTCGAGCAAGAGATCAAGTCGGCTCACAGACACTTAACGCTTTCGGCTCCATCGTGTCCAGCTTGAGGGGTGCACTCCAGACAGCCACGGCCCCTATCAATTGTCCCATGTTCCTATAGTGCCAAATAGTGAGCTGGTCAGAATAATTACGCGGCTAAAAGAAGACCCAACAAAGATAATCAAGATGGAAGAGAAAGAGAGGGACAAAGATTACACCATCGATCCAGATACAGGGGGAATCACCTTTGTTGAACCCATACCGAAGGAGGACGCGAACGAGAATCCCGTCTACATCGTGGTTAATTATGAATTCATACCGATAGGTATTGCTCCAGTATCCCTCATTGTAGGTGGAAGGCAGAAAGTTTCCCTAGCCGATGTCCTGCAGCTCGGCCTTACCTACATCCGGGAGAGCCAATCCCCGGAAGATTACCAACTCAGCGGGATAGATGCTGTCTTGAACTTAGGTAATGTAACTCTTAGCACAGAATTAGCGCAAAGTTCGGGTGACCTTTATGACTTGTCCGAGTCTAGAATAAGTTTTGCCGGAAGGGCATCACTAAAGGTTAATCTCGCAGATGAAACCATGTTAACTTCTTACTATCGCTTAGTGGAACCCGACTTTGCCAATTTAACCAATCCGGTTTCCCAGAAGGATATCCAGGAGTTTGGTGCGACGTTCAAGCATAGAATAACTGAATCGATAGGTCTATCCGAAACGATAGCGATATCTCATGACAATGTACTGAGGCAACCCGATGTGGCAACCACGACCAGCTTTAGCCCGATTGATCTAGATTTAACGTACAAACCTTCAGTGGGTTGGCAACTGGATCTTGGATACACCCTGATACTTAGCTTCGATGATCTCACGCCGCACAAAGAGGACAACAGTGTCGGTACCTTCTCCTTCACCGGCAGCCGTTCCTTCGCGAAAGGTAACCTAGCATTTAAGTATAGTTTGGAGACCTTCAATGACTTCACAGGCGTGAATCCTGATACGCTCGCCCAGATGCTCTCCGGCAAGGTCCAATACGCACTCTTTGACAATGTCTCGCTTAACGCATCGCAAAAACTCAACCTGAAAGTGGACAAAGACACTGGAGAGGCTTTTTCATTGGTGGGGATTACTACGGTAGGGGGCAAGCTAAAAATAAAAGAAACCACTTCCATTTCACTAGTACATCAACAGGATATGAACTTTATGGAGCATACTAGCTCAGCTGTTACTACAGCCTCGTTAAATTCCAAGTTTTGCTTGAATGAAAGGACAACCGGGGTATTTGGATTAGATCTCAAACATTCTTCGGCTGAGTCCGTAACGGGGACGATCTTTTTAGGGTTGGATAGTACCCTCAGTGAGAGCGTTGATAGCTCCTTGCAGGTAAAACTCACTCCATTTGCTGGGCAGCTACTCGAATCCGCTTCTTTTGGCTTAAAGGGTGATATTCCTGACGTCGTATCCTTTACGGGCACGGTTGAAGTTACCCCTACTAAAGTTCCGTTCTCTTTAGTTCTTCACGGTAACGTCGATAAAACTCTTTCAGTGTCCATCGATCTTGCAGCCCACATAAGGGGCAAGAAGTCGAGTGGGCATCTCAGTTTGGGAGTGGCTTACAGACCTTGGGGGGATGACCGATTGAACCTACTATCCAAGTTCAGGATCGGAGAGTTAGGCACTTCTGGCACCATGGGGCAGGAAAGCTCCGTTGAGGCTATATATGAGCCCTTCTCCAGGCTGTCGATATCAGGGAAGTTCGCTAACAGGATAGCGATAAAGGAAGGGGCAAGCGTAACGATGGAAATGGTGATTGGGCGAGCAAATTATGAGTTTGTCCAGAGTCTTAATTTAGTCGGAGAAGCTAGGCTTTATCATCAGGATGTAGACAGAAGCTTAAGAGGCGGTTCTATGCTGGAGCTGAGATACAGGGTATGCGATAATGCACAGGTCACTGTGGGATTCAACTTCTCGGATTTCGTCTCATCTTTTGACGGCACTGTCAGAAGAGGTCCTTTCATAAGAGTTGGGATCGTAGGGTTTTAGCTGTCTTCCCTTCCCTCAGGCAGGTTTCCTTACCCTGAGGAGGGAACATTCTCCAAGTCTGGTCAACGGCTATGAGACAGGAGCTCCTATTCCTCAGATCTCGTGCTAATGCAATTCTGGTCTCACAACACAAGAGATCCATTCTCCCTTCGCCCTGCCACAGGAGTCGACACAGCTCTTCAGGCAGCCCGATCCTAGCTCGACCACCGTAGATTGTCCCTCTACCTACCGTGATCACGTCCACCAACGAATAATTCCCTTATCTCATCGGTCACTGGACGGGATTCGATGGTTCCACCGGCGGTGTTCATTGTGCAGGGTGTGCCCAGAATAGACACGTTCCACTCGTGCCGGATTCTATTTGCACTCCGCAATTATCCGATAGTCCGTCTTGCTCCCCATTTCTCCTCCTCACGGTTTAAGGCAATCTACCCCAGAGAAAGACTCAAGAGATGAGTCTCTCGCTGAGCCGCAAAGAACAGAGGGAGACAGGGCCTGAGAAGCAAAGTGCGGGACAAACCAAGAACAAGAGTGATGTTGAGCTCTACCCCTTGGCGATCCTTGCGGCTTAAGTGAGCGTAGCGAGCGGGCAAGAGGAAGGGTTTGTCCGCTCGTGTAACTGCAAGACGCAAAAAAACAACGTTCTATCATTTGCCGTTAGGATTTCTTACTAACTTTGAACCGTGAGGACCTTCAAAAGAGGCGATCAGCTTGTTCCTTCCCCAGGTGCTTGTAGGCGCGCTCGGTGGCGATTCGCCCTTGGGGAGTGCGCTGGATGAACCCCTCCTGCAACAGATAAGGCTCGACCATGTCGGTGATCGTATCCCTCTCCTCCGAGAGGGATGCGGCCAGTGTGTCCAGTCCGACTGGTCCACCGCCGAACTTGACGACGATCGCTTGCAGCAGAGCGCGATCGAGGGTATCCAATCCGACTTCGTCGATCCGCAGGAGGTCAAGGGATCTCCTTGCCATGTCTTCGTCGATGCTCCCCATTCCCTTGACTTGTGCCACGTCGCGGGTGCGGCGGAGGAGGCGAACGGCGATCCGCGGTGTTCCGCGTGAACGGCTGGCCAACTCGCGTGCACCGTCCGCGGTGACCTCCACTCCGAGGAGCTTTCCCGCACGGATGATGATCTCCTGCAGCTGTTCAGTGTTGTAGAATGCCAGGCGAAACGCCACTTCGAAGCGATCGCGCATCGGCGCCGATATCAGGCCAGCACGAGTGGTGGCTCCAATGAGGGTAAACGGAGGGAGGTCGATGCGCAGCGATTGAGCGTTCGGCCCCTCACCGAGGATGATGTCGATCTTGTAGTCCTCCATCGCCGGGTAGAGGATCTCCTCCACGTTCCTGCGCAGGCGATGAATCTCATCGATGAAGAAAACGTCGTGTGGCTTGAGGTTGGTCAGGATCGAAGCGAGGTCACCCGCCTTCTCGATCGCCGGCCCGGAGCTTGTACGAATGCTGACCCCCATCTCCGCGGCGATTATCTGCGCGAGGGTGGTCTTCCCTAGTCCCGGCGGGCCGTGCAACAGGACGTGGTCGAGGGGCTCCTCGCGCCCCTGTGCGGCGGCGATGTAGATGTGCAGCTTCTCCTTGATCTCCTCTTGGCCGATGAAATCGTCGAGCCGCCCGGGGCGCAGGTTGACAAAGGAGGGTTCATCTGAGGCTTGGAGTCCTATGATTCGCTCGGTCGGCATTATGGGTAGATCTTACATGAGGGCAATCCCGCCGGTCAACCGCGAGCAGCTCTCGGCGGCTGCTGATGGCTCATGGTTGATGGTTGATGGTTGATGGCTGACTGCTGATAGCTGATAGCTATTCTGTTACCATCTGTCTACCATGCCCAAAGAAATGGCAGCAAAGAGTGCTGTAGCGATCGGAACGTTCGATGGAGTCCATCGAGGGCACCAGCGCATCCTTGCCTCTCTAAGTGAGATCGCCAGCAGAGATCGGCTCGATCGGGTAGCGTACGCATTTGTTTTCCCTCCCCGGTTGACTGTACGGGGAGAAGAACGCGGTCTCCTTCTGCCCGAGGAAATCAAGGTAGGCCTTCTTGGGCAATACGTTGATCGTGTGGAGAGGGTAAGCTTTGCAGATGTCTCCGGGATCGCTCCCGACGTGTTCGTGCGGGAGGCGCTTATCGAACGGCTTGCGGCACGGGCAATTGTAGTCGGACAGAGCTTCCGTTTTGGGCGTGATCGAGCGGGTGATCTTGCCTTGCTGCAAACGATCTGCGAGGAGGAGTCTGTGTCGATGGTCGCTGTTCCTCCCCTTATCGTCGATGGATCTCCGGTGAGCAGCACGCGCATCCGGCAGCTCATTGCCGAGGGAATGGTCGAGGAGGCATCCGTTCTCCTGGGGCGCCCTCCGCTTCTTGTGGGAGAGGTTGTCCACGGCGATCGGTTGGGGAGGAAACTCGGTTACCCGACAGCGAACCTATCGATCGATGCGAGCATCCTCCTTCCACGGGACGGAATCTATCTCGTGCACGCCTTCTGGGACGATGATCGATCACCGGGCTTGCTGTACGTCGGCACGCGCCCGACGCTTGATGGGACCGATCGCCGCTGTGAGGTGCACCTGTTCGCGGCAGCGGATGGCTTAGGGCAGCACACTCCACCGGTAGCGGATGGGTTGTACGGGAAGATCCTGGAGGTGCATATCCGGCGCAGGCTGCGGGACAACCGGCGTTTCCCGACGCTTGCGCAATTGCAAGATCAGATGGAGCGGGATGTTGAGCGTGCCCGAGAGATCCTTGCCTCCTCCGATTGGCCGCAAGAGCCGATTGTTACTTGAAAACAGGTAGATTCGGAATTATCATTGTCTTAGAATGATAATCCTGGGGATCGATACATCCGCGGCTGGCGGCGGCGTGGCATTGTGTAAGGACAATGAAACGCTGATGGAACTCATGATGGAGTCTCCTCTGCAGCACGCAGAGGAGCTTTTGCCGTTGATCGACGAGGTCCTGAACAGGTGCGAGATGAAGATCTCTGACGTCGATCTCGTGAGCGTGAACAGCGGCCCCGGGTCGTTCACCGGCTTGAGGATTGGGCTCGCGACGGTAAAGGGGATATGCCAGGCGGCCAGGATCCCGCTCGTTGGGGTTGATGGGTGGATGATGTTCCGGCAGAGGGAAGCATCCGGCGCGCGCGTGTGTGTGGTGATCGAGAACCGGCGCGACCTGTACTACGTGCAGTGGTACGTCGGTGATAGGCCGCTGCACGAGGCAGCCGTTGTCTCCGGTGATGAAGTAGTACAGAAGATTTGCGCGGAGAGGAGGCCAGTGTATGTGATCGGGAGCGGTGTTCCTGCTCTACGTCAGCGCCTAGCAAGATGCGGGCTTGCCGAGTGTGCGCCAGATGAGCTAAATCAGCAATCACCGGCATGGATCGCGATCCTCGGGGCGCGGAGTTTCTCGCAGGATCAGCTCTACGAGCTGGAGCCGGCGTATGTTGAGCCAGTACTAGCAAGGATGAATAAGAAATCTTAGAAGAGGTGAGTTTGATGTCTCAAGTCTGTGATATTTGTGGAAAGCGACCGGCGGCGGGAAACCAGGTCAGCCACTCCATGCGCCATACACGGCGCATGCGCATGCCCAACATTCAGCGCGTACACGCTTATGTCGATGGGAAGAAGGTCTGGATCAATGCATGCACACGCTGCATCAAGTCGGGAAAGGTCAAGAAAGTCGTCTGATGCAGTGCCAAGCGCGCCTTCGCTAGTTGCGCTTAAGGGGTGAAGGCAATTCCCGTAACGAGGGGGATCGGATGGCACTAGAGACCGAAAAGACTGTTATTGGCAAGATCGTTAAGGTGTCGGAGAGGGGGCTTGTCGTGTCCCTGTCCGATGATGGCATCGGTATTGTTCCTGTTTCCGCTTCATTGTCCGTTGAAACGATGATGGAGCGGTTTTCTTCCGGTGCGCAGGTGCGTGTCTTGATCGGAGCGCAGGACGAGAGTGGGAGCTACACTCTGTCCATCGAACAGAAACCGATGGACGCTGACGGGGCCGAATTTGATCAGGAGTTCGCCCGGCTGAATCACAAATTGACCAATTACTCTTCTCCACAGACCACGCCGCCAGATTCCTCCTCCGAGGGGCCATCGATTGAGGAGAGGATGGAGGAGTGGATCGCCAAGGCCGAGCAAGGCCTGGCACGCTTGCGGAAGAACCGCGGCAAGCGGTTGAGTGAGGAGTTCTACAACAACAAGGAATAGAATGGAGGTCACTATGCCAAGAGGGATGGTTGTGATCGACAAGGAGCGCTGCAAGGGGTGCGGGCTGTGCATTGCTGCGTGTCCACAGAAAGTGCTTGCCTATTCAGGGCAGCTCAATCACAGTGGGTACAATGTAGTTCACACGGAACACCCAGAGGCGTGTGTCGGCTGTACCTTCTGCGCCCTGACGTGCCCTGATATCGCAATTGAGGTCTATCGGGAGAAGGTCGCCGCCTGAAGTTTCTTAAGGAAGCGCTGTGCTAGGAGGGAATGATGGGAGAGAAAGTGTTGCTGAGAGGGAACGAGGTGATCGCCGAGGCGGCGATACGCGCCGGTTGCCAGTGCTATTTCGCCTATCCGATCACCCCGCAGGCCGAGCTTCTGGAGCACATGGCGGTGAACATGCCCCGACTTGGGCGCACGTTCGTACAGGCGGAGAGCGAACTTGGGGCGATCAACATGGTCTATGGAGCTGCTTCCGTCGGGGTCCGAACGATGACCTCTTCCTCTTCGCCGGGAATTAGCCTGAAACAGGAAGGGATCTCTTATCTTGCCGGATCTAGCTTGCCTGCCGTGATCGTGAATGTCGTGCGTGGAGGGCCGGGGCTGGGCGACATCGCCCCATCGCAGTGCGACTACTTCCAGGCGACCAAGGGAGGAGGACACGGTGATTATCACATGATCGTCCTCGGTCCATCGACTGTTCCCGAGGCGGGAACGCTGACGATGCTCGCATTCGACCTCGCCGACAAATACCGTACGCCGGTGATGATCCTCGCCGATGGGATGCTCGGACAGATGATGGAGCCGGTGGACCTCCCCGATCCGATCGATGTCGCATCGCTTCCGAAGAAGGCGTGGGCGACGACCGGCGCCAAGGGGCGCGATCCAAACATCATCCTGAGCTTCGACCTCGACCCGGAGGTCCTCAAGCGTATGAACCTCGAATTGCAGCGCCGCTACCGCGAGATCGAGAAGAATGAGGTGCGCTACGAGGAAGTTGAGACGGGCGATGCCGATATCGTCATCGCCGCCTACGGCACGACGGCGCGCATCGCAAAGACGGTCATCCGCATGGCCAGAGCCGAGGGGATCAAGCTCGGCCTGTTCCGCCCGATCACCCTGTGGCCATTCCCGTACGCGCCGCTGAAGAAGCTCTCCGAGCGCGTGAGTACGGTTCTTACGGTGGAGATGAGCGCCGGTCAGATGTGGGAGGATGTGCGCCTGGCTGTGGCCGAGCGCGCCGAGACTCCGTTCTACGGGGAGATGGGCGGTGTAGTTCCCACACCGCGTGGAATCCTGAGAGAGGTGAAGAAATATGCCCACTGACTTGGATAGCATGGTCAAGGTATTCTCACGTCCGAAGAGCCTCACCGAGGCCCGTTCCACCTACTGCCCCGGCTGCCAGCACGGGATCCTGACGCGGATCATCGGGCAGACGATCGACGAACTGAACATCGCCGAACGAACGTTGATCATCGCCCCGGTCGGCTGCTCCGTCTTTGCCTATCTGTGGTATCGCTGCGATGCCGTGCAGGTGGCGCACGGTCGTGCCAGCGCCGTCGCCACGGGAATCAAGCGTGCCGATCCGAACCTCGTTGTCCTCTCCTATCAGGGGGACGGAGACTTTGCCAGCATCGGAACGGCCGAGTCGATTCACGCCGCGAACCGCGGAGAGAACATCACGGTCATCTTCGTCAACAACCAGGTGTACGGGATGACCGGCGGTGAGATGGCGCCGACGACGCTCATTGGACAGAAGACGACGACCACCCCGAGTGGCCGAGATGCGGCGATGTTTGGCTATCCGATCCGTTTCTCCGAGATGATCGCACAGCTCGATGCGCCGGTGTACGTGACCAGGCAGGCGCTGTACGACACGAAACGGATCATGGATGCCACCAAGGCGATCAAGAAGGCATTCACTAATCAGGTGGAGGGTAAGGGATACTCGCTTGTCGAGGTCCTCGCCACGTGCCCGACGAACTGGCACATGAAGCCGGTCGATGCGAGCAGACACGTCGTCGATGTGGTAACCAAGGTTTATCCCCTTGGCGATCTGGTGGATAGGGGGTAGAAAATGGAACGGTCAGTCATTATCGCGGGATTTGGAGGGCAGGGAGTGATCCTGGCGGGGAAAATCCTCGCTCAGGCAGCGATGAACCACGGTCTCGAAGTAACGTGGCTTCCATCGTACGGTCCGGAGATGCGCGGAGGAACGGCCAACTGCACGGTGGTCATGGCAAACGAGACGGTCGGTTCGCCGATCGTCGATGAGCCGACGTCCCTCATCGCGATGAACCTCCCCTCACTCGACAAGTTCGAACAGATGGTCGCCAAGGGAGGAACGATCATCGTCAACTCCTCATTGGTCAATCGCGAGGTTGCGCGTAACGACCTGAACGTGATCAAGTTACCGCTAAACGACCTGGGAGCGAAGGTGGGGAACATGCGCGCGATCAACATGATCGCCCTCGGTGGATACGTGAAGGCGACCGGCGTCGTCCCGCTCGAAGTAGTGAAGGAGACGATGGCGCAGATGCTGGAGAAAGGAGGAAAGGGGAAGTTCGTCCCGCTAAACGCAAAGGCTCTCGATGAGGGATACAACGCCGCACACTGACGGGCGTACCATTGATTCTCAACAGGTGTTCGCTGGGAAGCTCATCAGCCTTCGCGTCGATCGCTTGTTCCTCTCCAGCGGAGCCGATGTAACGCGGGAGGTCGTCCTTCATCCTGCTGTTGTGGCGATACTCCCGATTCTCCCCGATGATCGTATTCTGTTGGTCAAGGAGTATCGCCACCCGGTAGAGGACCATCTATGGGAGATCCCGGCTGGATTGATCGAACCTGATGAGTCTCCGCTCATTGCTGCTAGGAGGGAACTGCGCGAAGAGACGGGGTACGAGGCGGAGGGATGGGAGAAGCGCGTCTCATTCTTTACATCGCCCGGATTTACCGACGAGGTGGTGACGCTGTATGAGGCGCGAGGCCTTTCCGCGGTTGCCGACCCCGACCCACATGAGATCGAGACCTGTCGTGCTTTCTCACTATCCGAACTGACAGGCATGATCGAGGACGGCACGCTTCGCGACGCAAAGACGATCCTCGCGATCCTATCCCATCAGGTTCCCTCAAGTTGATTGCGCACTATCACTGCATGGTTAGCGCCGCCCTCACTGGCAGGTGGCGGCAATACGCGCTATCCTAGGTCGCATGAAAGAGACTCCGCAGGCTAAGAAGACAGCTCAACCATGGAAGCGGTCGCGTTTTTTCCGCTTTGGACGCTACTCCAACGGGGAGTATCACTTCGCTTCTGCATCTATCCCCAAGAACGTCCGATTGATCGGAAATGGGGAGATTGGAGGGAAGGCACGCGGGTTGCTGTTTGTCATCGATCACCTGGATAAAGGCGGTCACCTAACCGCCCATGACGAGCTCCTTCGTTTCCCCGATTCTCTAGTTATAACGACAGATGTGTTCGATGAGTTTATGGCTGCGAATAACCTGAATGCATATGTTCTTGCCAGATGCAATGAGAAGCTCGACCCGGATGAACTGGAAGAGAGGATTGTGTCCGCGGCGTTTCCTCAGGCGGCGCGAGAGATACTGGCGCGATTTGTCGCCAGGGAACATCGCCCGCTCGTCGTGCGATCGTCATCCCTGATGGAGGACAGCCCCGATCACTCGTTTGCCGGAATCTATCTATCGGACTTCCTTGCTAACACCGGAAGCGTTGAAGAGCGCCTGGAGTCGCTGATCACCGCGATCAAACGCGTGTATGCGTCCACCTTTGGCCAGAATGCGCGTGCGTACCGCAAGCGACACGGCCTTGCCTGGCGCGAAGAGAAGATGGCGATCCTGATTCAGAATATGATCGGGCAACACTATGCGCAGGACTTGTTTTACCCACTGATCGGCGGAGTCGCCTTCTCCCTCAATTTCTATCCCTGGAGTGACCGTTTACGCTCGGAGGACGGCGTTGCCCGTCTCGTCGTTGGCGTGGGGACACGCGCGGTGGGGCGAGAGTATGCCCGCGTCTTCTCCCCCAAACTCCCTGGATTGCGGCCGGAGGGGTCGGATGAGCGGGCGATCATTCAGTACTCGCAGGAGACTGTAGACGTGCTCGATATGAACAAGAAGTGTCTCAGTCAGACACGCCTCCCCTTGTTGCACAACCCCCTGCTGCGCGAGGTCTGCTCGGTTGTCGATGCAGAAGGCGTATTGAGCGAACCCGTATCCGCCCTGCCCCCGGGAGGTAGATACATAGCATCATTCGATCGGTTCATCAGTAGGAACAACATCATGCTATTTACCCCTCTGTTGCGCGATCTGCTGGCTGGGCTGCAAGGGTTGTTCGAACGCCCAATCGACATCGAGTTTGCCGTCAATTTCCCGACATCAAAAGAAGATGGTCCTCCCCTGTTCTACCTTCTGCAAGCCCGTCCACTCGGTGGAAGGTCGCAACATCGAGTGATTCACCTGCCCAGCGCACCCAGGCAGGAGATGCTCCTGAGCAGTCAGCGCGTGTTGGGAAATGGGGAGCGAAAGAGGATCCACGACCTGATCTTCGTCGATCCAGCCACCTACCGTTGGGAGGGGGCACACGGAATAGCTCGTCAGGTGGGGAAGATCGACGAGGAGTTGAGTGGGAGAGAATACATCTTGATCGGTCCGGGCAGGTGGGGAACGTCGAATCCGCAGCTTGGCGTGCCCGTTCAGTATGGCGAGATCGCCGGGGCATCCGTCATTGTGGAGATGGCGACAGAGTCATTCTCTCCTGAACTCTCGTACGGGACACACTTCTACGCCGACATGGTTGCAAGCGGCGTCCTCTATCTTCCGTTCAACGAGAGCGAAGGCGACTACTTCAATCGGGATCTGCTCGATGGACAAGGAGTCGTGTCATCAGATGAATTCGTCAAACATGTACATTTTGAGAAAGGATTGGATGTATACGTGGATGGAAAAGGGAAGAGGAGCCTGATCTGCATCTCACGGGAAAAGAGAGGCACGGGTATCGAGCGCGGATGACATACGGCGATCTTTCATTTTATGGGCAATTTGTGATAGTATTGGACGGGAGATCAGATCCTGCGGAATCTATCTCATAAGAAAACAGGAATGTGGGAGGATCGATGGCAGAAGTGACGCTTAGCAAGGTGATGAAGAAGTTTGGTGACTTTGTGGCGGTGAAGGAGATTGACCTACAGGTGGAAGATGGAGCGTTCACGGTACTTGTAGGTCCATCGGGGTGTGGGAAGACGACGACGCTGCGGATGATCGCTGGGCTGGAAGAGGTGACATCGGGTGAAGTGAGCATTGGGGAGCGGGTAGTGAACCAAGTGCCCCCGAAAGACCGTGACATAGCGATGGTCTTTCAGAACTACGCGTTGTATCCGCACATGGACGTATACAACAACATGGCGTTCGGACTGAAGCTACGCAAGATCCCGAAGAAAGAGATTGAGCAGCGGGTACAGGCAGCGGCGGCTCTGCTTGGGATTGAGAGCAAACTGAAGAGCAAGCCCAGAGAGCTGTCCGGTGGTCAGCGGCAGCGGGTGGCGGTAGGGCGAGCGATCGTGCGTAATCCGAAGGTATTCCTGTTTGACGAGCCGCTATCGAACCTGGATGCGAAATTACGTGTACAGATGCGCACCGAGCTTGAGCAGCTACACCACAAGTTGCAGACGACGACCGTTTATGTGACGCACGACCAGGTGGAAGCGATGACGCTAGGCAGTAAGATCGCCGTGATGCGGGATGGGGTAATCCATCAGTACGCATCGCCGCAGGAGACGTATGATCATCCCTTAAACCAATTTGTTGCCGGATTCATCGGCAGCCCGGCGATGAACTTCCTATCCGCGCAGGCAACGGAGTCGGGAGGGATGATCACCCTTACGGGAAACGGGTTTGCGATCAATCTCCCCAAGGATGGGAGGATCGACACTGTTCCCGAGCACGTGCTTGTCGGTATCCGCCCCGAGGATCTCACCGGTCCGCTCACCGAGGGGGAGAACCTCATCCAGATGACGGTGAAGGTGACGGAACCGTTAGGAAACGAGCTGATCGTCTACGCCGACTGCGGTGGCGAGCAGATGGTAGCCAACCTCGATCCGCATCAGCACATCGAGATCGACTCCATCATCCAGCTCGCTCCCAACCTTCCCACTATTCACCTGTTCGATCAGGAGACCGAGAAGACCCTGCTGTAGACTACTCGAATAGGGCGGATCGGCTCGGTGACTGTTCCTGTGCGAGGCGAACCTCGCGCGTAGCGACGAGGTTCGCTCCCGTTTCCATTATATTTTCTGCCAGCACCTGTCCGATCTTCACCGGTGCTTCTATTGAGAGCGTGCGTATGTGGTCCATGATCTGCCAGATCAGCCGCTTGGGCACCGGCTGATCTGTCTTAACAGAGACGAGCGGCAGTTCTCCACCTATCACTCGCACGCTTGTTGGGAGGACGCGCATCGGATCGATTGCTTCCTGGCGGGCGTATGCCTCCCCGTGCGGGCAGCGGTTCCCGGTGACGCTTGTGACAACGCCATTCTCTATTCTGGCTGTAAGCTCGCAGCCAATCGGGCAAGAAACACAGATGAGCTTTTTCTCCATCAAGTCTCGATCACCTCAACGCGCGCTTCTTTCTCTCTCGTGAGTCTTGTCAATACGTCCTGCGGTATGTGAATCTCAATCATTTCGCTCGGACGAACCACCGGCAGCTTGCGAGAGATGACATCGCCTATGTGCAGCGTTGCCTGGCCCATCGTGCGGGAGGCCCGTAGGTAGATCGTCGTCGGCACGTCGGCGACGAGCGACGTGGGGACAAGGTGGAGCACGTTCTTGCCGCGAACAAGGTGTGTAGATCCTTCTCGCGGCAGATTCCCTTGCACGTAGAGAGCCGCCGATCTTCCAGCGGTCTCGCCGACTGCGGCCACGGAATCAACGAGGTCAAATACAGCGACGTTGTTCCCGGCGGCAAACAGCCATGGGACCTCCGTCTGCATCAACGAATTGACGCGCGGGCCACGATTCACAGTATCGATCGGCGTAAAGGGCAGGATCAGCTCATTCTCCGGGATCAGGCCGATCGAAAGGATCAACGTATCGACCGCGAAGTGTTTCTCGGTCCCGGGGAGTGGTCGGCGCGATTCATCCACCCGCGCGATGGTTACACCCGTAAGCCGCTCATGCCCCTCGACTCCCACGATACTGTGGCTCAACAAGAGGGGGATATCGTAGTCCTCCAGGCACTGCACGACATTTCTCATCAGCCCCCCGGGGGTCGGCTGCAGCTCCACCACCGCCAAGACGTCCATCCCTTCCAGACGGAGTCTGCGCGCCATGATCAGCCCTATGTCCCCTGAGCCGAGTATCAGGGCACGCTTGCCGGGGAGAAATCCATGAATGTTTACGAACCTCTGCGCCAGGCCCGCGGTGTAGATCCCCGCCGGGCGTGGGCCAGGGGCCATCAACGCCCCGTACGGGCGTTCACGCGCCCCGCTCGCCCATACGAGCGCCTTGGGGTGGATTGTCATTCTTCCTTCAGGGCTCATTGCCTCAACGGCTCGGCCCTGCGGGTCGATGTTGATCACGCTGCACCCAGAGAGGACCTCCGCGCCGGTACGCGTTAGCTCCGTTAACAAGCGGTAGCCAAACTCCGGACCGGCGAGTTCTTCGTGGTAGCGATGGAGCCCAAAACCGGTATGGATGCACTGGTTGAGCACTCCTCCAGCCTCTTCGTCTCGCTCCAGGAGAAGCGTCTGCGCCCCCGCGTTCGCCGCTGCTGTGGCCGCTGCGAGCCCGGCAGCTCCTCCACCAACGACAAGTACATCAACTGACTTCTCGTTCATAGTCGCACCTTCCCGCTCAGGACCTCGCTCTCCCCGCCGCGCAGGGTGATGCTGCCCGGAGAGAGATTGAGTTCGCGCGCGAGGATCATGAGGATCTTATCGGTGCAGAACCCTCCCTGGCAGCGGCCAAATCCGGCACGGGTACGAAACTTCACTCCATCCAGCGTGCGCGCTCCGCGATGGATCGCCTCCACGACTTCACCCTCCGTTACGTGATTGCACTGGCAGATTACACTGCCGTAGCTCGGATCAGCCTCGATCAGCGCATCAGCCTCTTCACCTGAAAGCTCGATGACCTTTCTGATCCCATGGCGGACCGGATCGAACGAGCGCTTCTTGACGAGGTTAAGCGCGGATGCCATCACTTCATGGACGAGGTATTGCGCCACGGCAGGAGCAGCCGTCAATCCGGGAGAGCGCATCCCCGCCGCCTGGAAAAAGCCATCGACATCGCTCTGGCCGACGATAAACTGCTTATCCGGTGTCTCCGGGCGCAGCCCGGCAAAGGTCTTCACGACGAGTGAGAGATCGAGATCGGGCACTAGCCGCCTCGCCCCTTCGATCGCCTCGTGCACGCCGTCGCGGGTCGTCTCAGTAGCGGTCTTATCACCGGCGGGAAGGTCTTTCGCAGTTGGCCCGAGCAGGATGCCCCCATCGATTGTGGGAACGACGAGCGTCCCCTTGGATATGTCGCTTGGGGTAGGAAAGATCACCGATGAGACGAGCGGGCCCACCTTCTTATCGAGGAGAGCATACTCTCCTCGACGGGGGGAGATGATCGGTTGAGCGATGCCAGCCATCTCGGCGATCCGGTCCGCAAACAACCCGGCGGCGTTCACCACCGCGTCCACTTCGTACTCTCCCTTGCCCGTGATCATCCGCTTCACACGGGAATCAGCGACATCGAGCCCTGTGACTCCTTCGGCGACGTGGAGGTCGAGGCCGTTTGCTACCGCGTTCTCCACGGAAGCGATGGCTAGGCCCCACGGCTCCGTGATCCCTACACTCGGCGACCATAGGCCCGCGACCACACTTGGGCTTAAGTGTGGCTCGCGCGTGAGGACCGTCTCTCTGTCCTGCAGCTCAAGGCCAGGTACTCCGTTCTCCAGCCCCTGCTCGTAGAGCAGATGAAGAGCTGGTACCTCATCATCGGAAAAGGCGACCACGTAGGCGCCAATCCGCTTGAAGGGAACGTCCAACTCGCGCGAGATCGATTCGTACAGTCTGTTACCCTCAACGCAGAAGGAGGCGCGGTCCGTCCCCGGTGTTTCGTGAAAGCCGCCGTGAACAACGGCTGAGTTGGCCTTGGTCACCCCCCAGCCGATGTCCGCCTCCTTCTCAAATAGGAGGATGTCGGCGTCATAACGCGTAAGCTCGCGCGCAATGAGCGATCCAACGATCCCTCCACCGATGACGGCGATTCTCATTTTTCCCACTCCTTTGCCCGCTCCACGGCTCGCTGCCAACCGGCAACGAGGAGCCCCCGTTTAGCACTTTTCATCCCCGGCTCAAAGCGGGTCTCTGAGCTCGAAAGGTCTGCCAGTTCATCGAGCGTGCTCCAGAAGCCACTTGCTAGCCCTGCAGCGAACGCCGCCCCGCGAGCGGTCATCTCCAGGTACGCGGGCCGAATGATCGGAGTGCCGAGGATGTCACTTTGAAACTGACAGAGAAAATCGTTTCTCGCTGCGCCCCCATCCACGTGCAGCAGATCGAGACGGTATCCGAGGTCGTCCTCCAGCGCTCGCACAAGGGCGTGAGTCTGGTAGGCGATCGCCTCAAGCGCCGCACGTACGATCTGTGCGCGCCCCGTACCGCGAGTGATCCCCACGATCGTTCCGCGAGCGTGCGGATCCCAGTACGGTGCGCCCAGCCCGGTGAGCGCGGGGACAAAGTAGACACCGCCCGTCGATTCCACGCTCCTTGCCAACTCCTGTGATTGCGCAACGTCAGTTATGATCCCCAACCCATCGCGTAGCCACTGAACCGCCGCTCCCGCGACGAATACCGATCCCTCCAGGCCGTAAGAGACGGAATCATCGGCACTGTAGAAGACCGTGCTCAGCAGGCGGTGGGAGCTTTCCACCGGCTTATCGCACGTGTTTGCCAGGAGGAACGCACCGGTCCCCCACGTTACTTTGGTCGCACCACGAGAGAGTCCGACGTGCCCAAACAGTGCTGCTTGTTGATCGCCGAGTATGCCAGTGATTGGTACCGATCGACCGATAAACTCCGGCTTGATTGAGGCGTACTGCGATAGGCTCGGCTGCACTTGCGGAAGGCACTTCAGCGGAATGGAGAATATCCCCGCGAGATCCTCATCCCACGTCAGCTTGTAAATGTTAAAGAGGAGCGTGCGCGAAGCGTTGGATGTGTCCGTCAGGTGCGCGCCGGTCAGCTTCCATAGAAGCCAGGTATCGGGTGTTCCAAACAGGATTTCGCCATTCTCTGCGCGCGCCCGTGCCTGCGGTACGTGCTTCAGGATCCAGGAGAGCTTGGTCGCGGAGAAGTATGGATCAAGCGGAAGGCCCGTACGTGCACGAACATCATTCTCCACGCCATCCTGGCGAAGCCTTTCGCATTCTGCCGCGGTGCGCCGATCCTGCCAGACGATCGCCGGGTAAACTGCCTCTCCTGTCGTGCGATCCCAGACGATCGTCGTCTCCCGCTGGTTGGTGATCCCGAAGGACACGATGTCCTCGGGTGGGATTGCTTTTTGAAAGATGGCGCCGCGCATGGCGCTCAGGGTGGCCCGAAATAGCTCTTCCGGGTCCTGCTCGACCCATCCCGGCTGCGGGTAGGACAGGGAAAGCTCACGATAAGCTTTCGACACGGGCTTTGCGGAGCGATCAAAGATGACACAGCGTACCCCCGTTGTCCCCAGATCGATCGCTCCGATGTACTTACCCGCCACCGCGCCTCCCTATCTCTTTCTTGCGCTTGATTGCTTTTTCTTTCGAAGCAATGGTACGAAAGCTCACCCTATGAATCAAGAGGGGCATGGCAGACGGGTTCAGAACGGAAAGTTGTAGCTATCTAGGCCAAGATCCTCCTGCATAATGAGCAGGTTCTTCTGCAGGTTGGGATTGATCGGGATGCCCTGAGCGCGGATCTCTTTTTCCTTCAACCACTCTTTCTCGCCGGCAGTGTAGATCCGTTCAGCCCCTGGCATCTTCGTCGAGTTGCGCAGGGCACGCAGGATATCGCCGGTCGTTTTCTTGAACTGCTCCAGAGGGACGAAGTGCTCGATGTCGATCGCCATGAAGAAGTGCCCGAGCCGATGCGGACGCGGGCTGCCGTCGGGGTTGAACCCGCTCAGGGCACGCAGGAACATCCCCCCTTGAAGCGATGCTGAGAGGATCTCCACCATCGTCGCCAGGTCGTATCCCTTCTGACCTCCCATCGTCTCCCCGATGCCGCCTAGGGGAACGAACGCGTTCTCCTTCTTCTTCAGTCCGGCAAGGATCGCTACGGTGTCTGTGGCGGTCTTTCCCACGCGATCGATGACCCAGCCGGCGGGAGTCGGCTTCTCCGCTCGATCCAGGACCTCAATCTTCCCGCGTTGGCTTATCGAAGTTGCTGCATCGTACAGGAAAGGGAATTCTTCATCACTCGGTGCCCCAAAGGCGATCGGGTTCGTTCCGAGCAGCGGATCGACACCGAACGTCGGGGCCATCGACGGGCGGGCGTTGGTGAACGCCATCCCGACCATTCCCTCCGCAACAGCCATCAGCGGGTAGTAGCCGTCGATCCCGAAGTGTGTCGACTCGCGCACCGCAGCCGAGCCCATCCCGTACTTTCTCGCCTTTTCGATCGTCATCTCCATCGCGCGCACGGAAATGACGTGTCCCATCCCGTTGTGTCCGTCGATCAACACTGTCGTCTC
Organism: uncultured bacterium; assembly: GCA_913009415.1. Lineage (GTDB taxonomy): Bacteria > Bipolaricaulota > Bipolaricaulia > UBA7950 > UBA9294 > M55B144. The sequence goes on along the minus strand of CAJVYM010000004.1, from coordinate 30,385 downwards.
CGTCTCCTTGACGATCTCAAACTTCGTCGTCGTGGAGAGGATTCCCTGCTTGACGCGATCGAAGTACATCTTCAGTCGCCCGACACCGTGCGACTCGATTCCGCGCAGGTCAGACGTGAGCAGAACCTGTGCGCAGGTCTTTGCTTCATCGTGTGGTACGCCAAGACTGGTGAACACGTCGATCATGAAGCGGTGAATCGTTTCTACCGGTACTCGTACTGTCTTATCAGCCATACATGCCTCCGTTGGAAATAACCTTTAGTTTAGCTTTGCATCGAGGTCGCGAAGCTCGGCAATGCTATTAATTATGTAATTTGGTTGTATGTTAGAATGATCGAGATCGCTGCGCGAAGTGATCCCGGAGAGCGTCAGGATCCCAATGAAGCCAGCATCCCTTGCCATCCGCATATCGGTCTCTAAACGGTCGCCGACCATGGCGCACTTCTCTCTTGGGATCCCCAACCGCTCTATCGCCACAGAGACGATCACCGGCGAAGGCTTCCCAACCACTATTTCTACCTTCTTCATCGTCGTCGCTTCCAGTGCGGCGATCACCCCAGCAGCATCGGGTATCTCCCCTCCATCCACGGGGCACGTACGATCCGGATTTGTCGCAACGAAGTGCGCACCCCGCCGGATCGCCTGGAAGCCGATGTTCAGTTTCTCGTAGTTGAAGGTACGGTCGAAGGCGGCGATGACGTACTCGATTCGCTCCGGATCGTCGCACAACGACAACCCGGCCCCTTCCAATTCAGCGAGCAGCGGCGGCTCGCCGATCGCATACACCCGCGCCCCAGGCGCACGTTCAGCGAGATAACGGGCGAGCACGTATGACGAGTTGATCACGTCATCTTCGCTTGCGGGCACACCCAAATGTGACAGCTTCTCCGCATAATCGGCACGCGAATAGAGTGGCTTATTGGTGAGAAAGACGATCCTGCGACCGCGCGAGCGCAGGGTAGAGATCGTCTCCGCCGCCCCGTCGATCAGGTGATCGCTCAAGTAGACAGTGCCATCAAAGTCAAGTAGATATCCTTTAATCATGCTCATTTCCCCGAGTGCATTGCTATCCCTTCAGCGAAGCTCTTGCGGAACAGAATTAGAATCACAAGTGGAGGAAGCATGGCAATAACTGTCCCTGCCATAATCACGTTCCATTGAGGAGCATTCTGCTCACCGGCGAGCAACATCTTGAGCCCGATCTGGACGACACGCATATTCGCAGTGTTGGTTACAATCAACGGCCACAGATATTGACTCCACATGAATATAAACTCAATGACGAACAGCGCGGCGATATTCGTCTTCGAGATAGGGACGAGAATCTGCAGGAAATAGCGCATTGGGCTCGTACCATCCACGCGTGCTGCATCGGAGAGATCGCGTGGGACCGTCATAAAGAACTGACGAAACAGGAGAATGCCCGTTGTGCTGGCAAAGTATGGGAACATGAGCGCATAATAGGAATTGATCCAATGGAATGAGGCCATTAACTGGTACGTCGGAAGAATTCGCACAGGAAGTGGGAGCATCTGCGTCACCATCGTCATCGGGAAGAGTATCGAACGCCCACGAAAACGGAAGTGCGTGTAGGCAAACGCTGCCAGAAGCGCCAGGACAATCTTCACGAATGCTACAACCACTGAAATAATCGTGCTATTGATAAAAAGGCGCCCGAAATTCACCCGCTGCCAAGCATTCACGATGTTGTTCCATAGCTGATTGCCCGGAATCAAGCGTGGGGGATAAGAATATGCCTGTTGAAAGGTGAGCGTGCTTGTGATCAGCGCGTATATCACTGGGAAGGCAATAACCAATGCAAGTGCAATGAGCGCGAAATGGATAAGTATCCGAGTTCTATTCCTTGTAACCACTGTGTGTCACCTCACCGAGCGTAAACGGCTTTCCTTGTGGCCACCCTCAACTGAATGACCGCGGCAATGGAAATAACAATAAAAATAATGAATGACTGTGCAGAGGCTGAACCTGAATTCAAGTAGAGGAAGCCGTCTCGGTACAGCTTGTACACGAGAATATTCGTCGCATCGCCTGGTCCACCACGGGTCATTATGTCTATGAGTCCAAACACCTGGAAGAACGAGTAGAGCATGTTCACAAACAGAAGGAAAGTGGTCGTTGGCGAGAGCATAGGGAAAGTTATTCTCCAGAATGCCAACCACCCACTTGCCCCATCGACGCGTGCCGCCTCCAATAACTCTCCTGGCACGTTCTGCAACCCTGCGAGAAAGAAGACGATGTTGTATCCAAGCATCTTCCAGGTGGCAGCGGCAGCCACTATCAGCAGGGCCAATTTCCCATTTGTCATCCAATTGAGAACGTAGCCTCCGAATAGCTTGGCGACGATATATGGGACGATCCCTGTCGCTGGGGCAAACATCAACGCCCATATAGTCCCCGCGACAGCAGGTGATAGCGCGTATGTCCAGATAAGGGCAATCTGATAGAATCCTCGCCCGCGGATCCTCTGATTCAACAAGTGCGCAATTGCTAGCGACATGGAAAGACCAATCAGGATTACAAAAGCGGAGAACACCAATGTAGTAACGATGCTCCTATGATAGTCAGGCGAGGAAAAGAGGCGCATGTAATTACGCAGCCCAACGAATATAGTCCTCGTTCCGAAAGCGGTCGAGGTAAAGAAAGACTGGTGTACACTCTGAACAAAGGGAACTACTAGGAATATAACGATAATTGCCACTGAAGGCAGAATTAGAATATAGGGCAGGTACCGATGCCCGGGGAACCTGTCTTCCTGCATAAACTTTCTCCTTAGTTGGGAGATCTGAATATGCGGAGGCAGCGCAAGGCATGCCTCCGCACGATCTTTTTCCTTAGCTATTTAACGCTGCGTAATCCTGGAGGAGCTGATCTGCTTTTTGTGCAGCTTCGTCCAAGGCCTGCTTGGGAGTCATCACTCCCGAAACAGCCTTCTCGATCGCTGTCCGTTCGATCTCGCGAATCTGAACAAACGGCCCAAGGCGTACGCCCCTGACCGCAGCCGTATCGCGCCGCCCAGAGAGAATCTGCAAGAAAGCGGTCAGATAGTTCTGATCCTTGCTGAACCACCCCTCATCGAGAAGGGCCTTCACTGCGGAGTTCACCGTCGGGAAATAGCCTGTCCCTTTATGCCACTGGATGGCAACATCGGTCTTGGCAAGATACTTCAAGAACTCCCATACGGCATTAAGTTCCTTTGTGCTCTGACCTTTGCGGATCCACAGGCTTCCGCCACCAATGACAGAGTCGCCCATCGGGTATCCCTCAAAGCGAGGGAGGAAGCTTGTACCAACAGCGAACTCAGAACCCTGTTCTATTCCAGAAAGGGAGGAAGTTGACTGCAGAAGCATAGCAAGCTGCCCCGACTTAAAGGCGGTGTTGGCGGAGTATTCCGGTCCACCATAGAGGAAGATTCCCTCTTTAGCTAGCTTCGTCCAAGTACCGAGGACCATCGTACCAAAGTCGCCGTTGAACAACATCTTTGTTGCCAGCCCACTGCGCCCGTTGTTATTATTGGCAAACAGTTGGTTGTGGGTAGTAAACATTTGCTCGAATATCCAGCCAGGCCAACCGAAGGAGAGGACATTCTTTACACCGCTATCGTGGAGCTTCTGGCCGTATTCCTCAACCTCTTTCCACGTTGTAGGTGGCTTGTTGGGATCTAAACCTGCCTTAGTAAACAGGTCCTTGTTGTAGTAGAGCATCGCTGTTGAAGAGTTAAACGGCATCGACCACAGGTTCCCATTGGTAGAGTAGTAGTTGGTAATCGGGATGATGTACTGTGCCCAATCCCATGTCTCTCCCAGCATACCCGGTACCTTGTACACGGGGATGATCGCCTGACTATCAAGCATGGTCTGTGTTCCCACTTCGTAGACCTGAACAAGGTTCGGAGCTGTGCCCGTCTTGTACGATGCGATGAACTTGGTCAGTGTTTCAGAGTAGCTTCCGGTGAACATTGCTGTCAGTTGAATATCTGGATGACTTGCGTTGAATCCGTCTACAATTGCATTTACTATCGGCAGACGGGATCCACTCATCGCATGCCACCAGGTAATTTGCGTCTTCTCCGCAAACGCGAACGAAGACAGAACCAGTACCGCCAGTAGAGCAACCACTAGGACACGTTTCATTTGTTACCTCCTTTGGATCTCTTGACCACTAACACCAAAGCCCTCTTGCTGATCGTTGGCCCTATTTCATCACCCCCTCACCTGAGTACAGCCACTAAAAGTTGCGATTGGCTGCATCGGCTTGCGAACTTCATTATAGCAAGCGGCAACCATCGCAACAAATACTAAGCACTATTGACGCTGGGAGCCAAAACGCTCATCAATGCCCCCGCAACACACGTGCGGCGACATCGACAAAGTCGGTGAACAGGCCATCGACGTTGTAGGTGAAGTAGAACTGTTTCATCTCCTGTTCCAGGCTCGAATACTTGGATGGAAGTTCATCGCGCCGGAATACGTACGGGTGAACGACGAGGCCCCGATCGTGTGCCCACTGCACGAATGCCGGGTTCTTCTCGATGATCGTCTTCGATGGCCCGATCCCAGCAGCATAAATGGCGATCTGATCAAGGCCGCTCTTCGTCCACATGCTGGCGTACGACCAGTTGGCGCTGATCAATTGAATGAGTGGAATCTTCGTTCCTAACGCACGCAGCTTCTGCAGCGCAGCCGGCTCGAAGCACTGGATGAAGATCCTCGCCCCCTGTTTGTTGTAGCCGTATTTGTCGAGGATGTCGAGCAGCTTCTTCTCCATCGGAAGGCCCTGCGACGCGTGCCAAGCCGGGCGCTTCAGCTCAGGGTAAATCCCCACATTGCGCCCGGTGCTCTTGTTCAACCCCTGCACGAGCTCGATCATCTCGATAAATGTGGGCACGGAAAAGTGCGACTTTCCCACTGGGAATCGGTCAGGGAAGTACGGCGTGCCATCGCTCTTACACCGCTCATGAGCCGACAACGTCTTGATCTCCGCCAGGGTGAAATCGGCGGCATACCAGTGTCCGTCGGATCGATGCCGATTTGGAAAGACCTGCTTCACGTTGGTCGTCGGTTCCAGGTAGATGTCATGCATGCAGATAAAATGCCCGTCCTTGGTCAGCACCAGGTCCGGCTCCAGGTAGTCAGCGCCCAAGGCATATCCGAACGCATACCCGGCAAGGGTCTCCTCAGGGAGGTATCCCGCTGCACCGCGGTGCCCGATGATGATCTTCCCCTGGGCCACTCCCACCAGACTGATCATGAGCACCATGCCAATACTAAGTAGCATCATTAGTCTCTTCATTGTCCCTTCTCCACTAGCTCATCCATCAGCACGATCAATTCCTCCTCGCGCCCATGCGGCACGAGCGCGGCGGCGGCATAACCGTGGCAGGCATCGATCGTACCATCAACTTGCAACGCCGCCTCCGGCAGGAGCCAGTCGAGGCCGGGCATCTGCTTATCGATGATCTTCTGACCAAGTGGGGTGGGAACGCGCATCGACACCTTGGCAAGGTCCCACTCAAACGTCCCGAGTCCAGGGATCTCGGTCGGCATGTCCTGGAACCCGGCGATGTACTTTTCGGGATCCATGAATCCCTCATCGCGAATGTCCATGCAGAATTCGCCGATGATCTTCACGCCCATCGGGGAGAAGCCGTCCCCAACGATGAACCACTGATTGTGACTTGTCACGTGCAGGTTCCCACTTTTCAGACGGGCAAGCTGCACTGCGAACCGCTCTTCCTTGAGTGCGCTCAGCTCCGCCAGTTTCTTGTCGTACTCATCGCTTCGGCCTTCGAAGCAGGCACGGATCCCCACCTCCGGGCCGCCGACGGTGTACCCGGCGGCGCCGAGGATGGTGAGTGATTTGGAGAACGGCGTCAGCGGGATCTCCCCACCGAACCGGGTGAGAACGTACTCTTCTTTGTCGCTTCCTTTCGAAACGATCTTGATATCGCCGCGCTTCACGGCATCCAGCAGTGCTTCCCGATTGTAGGCTATGAGCTTCCCGCTGCGATCGTGCGAATCTCCGATCGCCCCGATCACCCCGAGGTAGCGAAGATCAACGTTCTTCTCGTTGAGCACGGTGGCGAAGATCGTCGCTGCCGTGGCGGCGGAGATCTCATCCTCTCCAGAGAGGCCGAAGCGCTCGCTCGACAGGTTCAACACCTCCTCCGATGTCGACTCCTCGGCCGGATGATGGTCGAGGATGAGGGTGAACGAGCGGTCGCGGTTCAGCTCACAGATGATGGGGGCCGCTCTTCCCGCAAGGTCGGTGTACACTACCGGGTGGCCGGCGGCGCGATCGTGAATCCGCTCGACGATCGGCGGATGGATCCGCTCCAGCGCGATCCGTTCTACCTTGAATCCGTCGCGCGTGAGTGCAGTCTCCAGGATTCCTCCCGCGGTGAGGCCGTCGGCATCGTTGTGGTGCACCAGCGTCACCTCATGCCCGGCAGCGCGCAGCTTGGCGATCCCACCCTTCAAGGCCTCGATGTACGACTCTTTGCTCATCTCATTGCTCCTTTGCTTCCAAAATATCGATCACTGAATCAAACACGAACCCGGGAGAGATCCCGAGGGAACGCAGCTTTTCCTCGCTCATCGCCCCCGAGCGCACGAAGATCGTGGTCATGTCCACTCCCTTCCCGGCGAGCATGTCGGTATCCATATCCCCAACGATAGCACATTCGCTTCCAGAGAGTCCGAGTCGGTTGAGGGCAATCTTGACGATGTACGGGGAGGGCTTGCCGATGATCGCGTCCGGCTGCCGATCGACCATGTAGGATAGCGCGCCGATCACCGCGCCTGTCCCGGGGATGACGCCGTCCTTGGCCGGGAATATGCGATCGGGGTTCGTGGCGATGAACTTGGCCCCGGCGTGGTAGAGAGCGCGCAGCGCACCGGTGATCCGTTCTCCGTTCTCCGGTGTAAGTTGTCCTTTACCGTTGAACGCCGAACCGACGACCGCGTATTCAGCCACGAGCGGATCGTCGACGAGCTCTAGCCCAGCCAGCTCCAGCTCCCGGCGCAGCCCGGGCGCGCCGACCATGTACACCTTCGCCCTCGGCTTTTCGTTCGCTACGTAGCGCGCGGTGGCGTACGTGGAAAGGACGAGATCGTCCGCGGTCACCGGAATCCCGATGCGGGTGAACTTGGCGATGTACTCCTCGCGTGACTTGGTGGAATTGTTGGAGATGAAAATCACCTTCTTCCCACCGCGGCGCAACCGCTCGATCGCCTCGGGTGAGCGGGGGATGGTCTCCTCTCCCCGCACGAGGACGCCGTCGACATCGAACACAAAACCCTTGCACACGCTCAGCGGATGATCAGCCGGGAAGGCCGCCGCCGCTACATCCGGGTAGTAATTGCTCATATCTTCATCTCCTTAGAAGTAGTTGACTGTAATTCCGCCGTCAACAACCAAGTTCGCCCCGTTAACCCATGTCGATTCATCGGAGGCGAGGTAGATCCCGGCATAGACGATGTCGCTTGCCTTCCCGAATCGCCCTATCGGGATGCGGTTCAGGCGCAGTGCGCGCTTGGCCGGATCGGCGAGGAGTTCATCGAGGAGAGGAGTGAGTATGGGGCCAGGGGAGATGGCGTTGGTACGCACCCCCTTGGGGCCGAACTGAACGGCGAGGGAATGGGTGAGGGCTAGTACCGCCCCTTTGCTCGCGGTGTATGCATCCTGCGGGATGCTGCATCCAACGAGGGAGACAAAGGAGGCGATGTTGATCACCGATCCGCCACCGACGCGCAGGAGTGCTGGGATCCCGTATTGGCAGCAGTGAGCGACCCCTTTTGCGTTGATGTTCAGCACCCGTTCCCACACCTCGTCGATCATACCGGTGACCGACTCGTCGGCGTCGGGCATGACCCCAGCGTTGTTGTACAGGACATTTATCTTCCCAAACTCCTTCTCCCCAATCTCGATCGCACGCTTGACGTCAGCGGCGTTTGCCACGTCGCCGGGAGCGGCGATCGCCTCGCCACCCTGCTGTTGCACCAGCTTGACCGTCTCTTCCACCGCCTCGGGGCGGTAGTCGTTGGCCACGATCTTCGCCCCTTCTTTGGCGAACATGAGCGCCGCTTCGCGGCCCATTCCACCACCGGCTCCACTGATAAATACTACCTTATCTGCTAGTCTCATTTGTGCCTCCTGTTGATCAACGCTTTATTGATGGAATTACCAAATAATCGATCCAATTACGCATCTCCTGCTGGCGAATTGTGGAATCGATGATGTCGTCTCCGACCTTGAGCTGCGCTCGTAACTCCTTTGAAGAAGGATTGTCGTGCAGGGCGCGCATCCTCTCCGCGTACTGGGCAACCGCATCGGTCGTACCGAAGAATCCCTCGTTTACTAGCGGCTCGGCGCGGGCGGCGATCAGGCGCGCCATCTCGTACAGGTTGTACTCGGGGTGGTACTGCGTGGCCCAGAATACGCCGTTTGCGTGCTTCACCTCGACCGCCTGCACGTGGGTATGCTCGTTTGTAGCAAGGAGCGTCGCCCCGGCGGAGAGCTCGGTCCCCTCATCGAGGTGCATGATGAACCCGTCGTAGCGGTCGGGCTTTCCCTCCAGCAGCAGCGACTTCTTTCCCTCTTCCGTCCGCGTGATGTCGCGGGCGATCCCCCACTCGCGCCCCTTGGGGTTCTTCTTCACCTCTCCGCCAGCGGCGACGACCGCCATCTGGATCGCCCAACAGCTTCCGTAGCTGGGGACGCCGACCTCGTAGATCCGCTGCGCCAGCTCGATCTGCCGCGCCACTCGATGGTCGTCGGTGTGGTAGATGGTGAGATCCGATCCGGTCCAGATAAACCCGTCATACGCGGCGATCTCGTCATTCGTCAGCAATGGCACGTCGACATCGGCGACAAAGGCAATATTCACTTTGGCCGGCGGAACGTAGGCCGAGAGGAATGCGCGGTACATGTCGTGCGGGTGCCCGACGTTTGAACGATCGAACTTCTCCCTGCTCTCCTTGGGGTATGCGTTCAAGATACAGATCGATAGACTCCTATCAACAACCATGTTTTCTCCTTCAGTCCTTTTGCGTTTCTTCCAGCTTGTCCGCGACCCAGCCGATCCCCAACGATTCAAGCGTTGCTCGTGTGGGATAGCCGGTCGCACTATCCCACCCACACATGGCGTAGTACGTCTCACGTGCCTGTCCCCATTTCCCCCGGTCCACCCGGTAGCCGTCGCTTGTCCCTCCGGAGAGCGGGACGGAGAAGAACTTCTCGGGGAGGGTATCATCAGTGCGGCCGATCCCTTCGCGGGCGTTGAACGCGCGCAGCATGTTCAATCGACGCTCGCCGACCTGCATCAACTCGTACAAGCTCACGTTCCATCCGGTGACCGCGCGCACCGTCTCCACCAGATCGCTCGGCCCGTACAGTTGCCAACTCGCCGGTCCGAAGACGAACTGGCAGACGTTGAGCGAGTCCATCAGGCCGTAGAAGTGCTCGGTAACGATGGCGTAGTGCACCATCTCCGCGTTCAGAGTCAACGGGGGCTGCGGGTCGAACAGCCCCAGCTGTGCCATCCGCTCGGGCGCTCCAGCGTAGGCGCCATCGTGTTCGTGTGACTGGTGGTCGGCGCCGAACGGGTTGACCGCGTAGATCAGGCCGACGGTCGGCTTAACCTGAGGCATGTGCGCCGGTGCTTCCTGGTCCTTGGAGGTCGTTAGATAAACCTCTGAGCCGCGCCCGATCGCCTTTGAAGCCCGTGCCGAGCCGGCAGCCAACACGTCTCCGAATCCCTCACGCTTGGCGATCAGTTCAACCATCTGCACCATAGCCTCGGCATTTCCAAAGGCCAGATCGATCCCACCGGTATCGTCTTTGGTGAGGATCCCGTTTTCGTAGCACTCCATCGCCCAAGCGATCGTCCCACCGCAGGATATCGTGTCCAGCCCGTAGGCGTTGCACAGCTGGTTTGCTCGCGCCACAGCGGCGAGGTTGTCCACCTCGCAGTAGCTACCGAACGCAGCGAGCGTCTCGTACTCCGGGCCGCCGTAGCGAGGATCGACCGTGAACGGGCCTTCACTCACCTCGACGACGCGCTTGCAGCGCACCGCACAGGCGTGGCAGGTTCCACGGCCCAACTGGTCCTGTTTCCCATCTTTGGCACCGCGCAGGATCGTGTCGTACATCGCTTTCCCATCGAGGTTCTCATGTCCACGGAAGACGCCGCTCGAATAGTTGTGGGTGGGAAGGCCGCCCCGCGCGTTCTGAGAGCTGACGATCCCCGCTGTCCCGTACTTTCCGAGGCCGGCTACCCCGGATTCGGGAAGAGAACGCGCCCCGCGGCGAGCAAGACCGCGCAACGCATCCGGATCGGCGAGCCGAAGCTTGTTATCACCGCGGACGACGACCGTGCGCAGGTTCTTCGATCCCATAACCGCGCCCATCCCCGTACGTCCGTTGATGTGGTTTCCGCTGCTAACAAGCCCTGAGAAGAGGACTCCCCTCTCTCCCGCCGGACCGCACTGGAGAACCTGGACTTTCTCACCGTGCTCGGCGCGCAGCATTTCTTCTACGTCCCCGGTCGCCTTTCCCCATAGCGTCGAGGCATCACGCAGCTGCGCATGCCCGTTTTCGATGAACAGGTACGTCGGTATGTTCGCCCGACCGCGGATGACGATGGCATCGTACCCGGCGAACTTCATCTCCGCGGGGAAGAATCCGCCGGACTGAGAGTCACCGATCGCGCCGGTGAGCGGCGATTTGGCGCTAACCGTGAGCCGGCTCTGCCCCGATATCGGAGCGCCGGTGATCGCGCTGAGCGATATGACGAGCACGTTGTCCGGCCCGAGGGGATCAGCGCCACCCGGCATCTCATGCAACAGGTAGTAGAGGCCGAGCGCGCTTCCACCGATGTACTTGCGGTATATCCTCTCCTCCGGCTCCTCCACCGTTATCTTCCCGGCGGATAGATCGACATGGAGGACCTTTTGATTGTATCCATACGGCATTATTGTCTCCTTAGAACCTTCCGAATAATATTTACCTGAATTAAATGCGTTCGAAGAATCGCGCCCGTTCCCAGTCGGTCACCGCACGGGAGAACGCTTCCTCCTCTTGCCTTGCGAACTGCACGTAGTGATTTACCACGTCGTCACCGAACGCAGCGCGCACGAACGAGCTCCCCTCGAACAGCCTGATCGCTTGAGAGATGTTGCCCGGAAGGAGCTGGGCCTCGGATGCGGAGTAAGCGTTCCCGCTCATCGCCTCTGGAGGCTCGGTCCTGTTCTCGATCCCGTCCAGGCCAGCTGCAAGGATCGCGGATAATGCAAGGTAGGGATTGGCGTCCGCTCCCGGAATGCGGCACTCGACGCGCAGGTTGTTCCCACTTCCGAGGACGCGAAACCCGACGCTGCGGTTGTCATAGGCCCAAGCGATGCGTGTCGGGGCAAACGAGCTCTGTTGGTAGCGCTTGTAGGAATTGACGTTGGGAGCAAAGAACAGGGCGAGCTCGCGGGCGTGCGCGATCAGTCCGCCCAGGTACCAGCGAAAGAGCGGTGAGCAGGTGACAGGAAGGCCTGGGACTCTTTCATTCCCGGCAAATATGCTCTTTTCCCCGTCCATCTCCCACAGGCTGGAGTGAACGTGCATGCTGTTACCAGCCGCATCCTCGCTCCACTTAGCCATGAATGTCAAGGATACTCCTTGCTGGATCGCTATCTCCTTGCAGATCTCCTTGAAGAGCACGGTTCGATCGCCCATCTCCACAAGCGGTGAGTAACGAATATTGATCTCGTGTTGACCCGCTCCCCATTCCCCCTTGCTCGTCTCCACCGGGATTCCCGATTGTTCCAGGTGATGGCGTATCGCACCGATCAAGGGCTCCTCACGCGCTGCCTGCAAAATGTGATAGTCCTCAATGTAGGAAGAAAACGGCTGTAGGTTGGAGAAGCCCTTCTCTCTAGCCTGCCCGTAGGAGTCGCGAAAGACGAACATCTCAAGCTCCGTCGCCCCCTGCGGAAGGAACCCGGCCGCCTTTGCTTTTTCCACCTGCCGAGCAAGGATCGTGCGCGGAGCGATGGCGACAGGGCGCAATCCATCAGAGGTCGTTACGTCGCACAGGACAAGCGCAGTCTTCGACAGCCAACTGGCAATCCGCAGTGTATTCCAGTCGGGAACAAGTTTGATATCGCCATATCCCTTCTCCCAACTGGTGAACTCGTAACCGACGCTCGGGCTCATCTCCATATCCGAGGCGAGAAGGTAGTCACAGGCGTTGATGCCCTGCTCTGCTACATCGCTTAAGAAGAATGTTGCGCTGACTCGTTTACCCAACAGGCGACCGTACATGTCGGGGAAGGAAACGATGACCGTCTCCACCTCTTCCTGATTTATCAGCTCTTGCAGTTCATTGAGGTTGATCATCCCATGCGGCTCTTGCCTAGTCACTTTCGCTCCGCTCTAACCGTCTGTTTGTTCCTCGTCCTCATGAAGAATCGCCGCGAGCCGCTGTGGAAAGTCGGTGAACAAGCCGGTCACGCCGGCGGCGATGAACCGCCGCATTTCTTGCTCGCCATTGACGGTGTACACATTTATTTCCAGTCCCTTCTCTCGCAACATGTGAATCTGTGCTAGCTCCAATCGTGTTGCTGAGGCGTTGTACGTCTTGAAATGGAAGTTATCCCATTCCAATGGCTTGTTGCGCGGCCAACCGATCAGCGACTCCACCGTAAGTTCCGGCCACTCATGCTCCACTTGGAGCAGCCAGGCGTGATTAAACGAGGAGATGACAACGTCTTCTGCCATGCCCAATTGATCGATCAGAGCCAGTACGGGCGGGACAACCGCGAAGGATTCAAGCGGTGCGGGGAGCGGCTTCAACTCCACATTAACACGGTAGTGATGCTTCTTGGTGAACAACAGCGCCTCACGCAGCGTCGGGACGCGCTCCCCGCGGTATGAGACAAGTTCGGCCTTGCTCACCCTGCCCGCGGCGATCTCCCCGAACGGATCAGTTTCGACAAACCACGATCCGGCGTCGAGGGTGCGAATCTCATCAAGGGCGAACGTGCTGAATGTCCACGGGGCCCGGTTGGGAAAGACGGCTCCCGCGTTGGTGGTGCGGGCAAGCGAGTCATCGTGGAACAGGATTAACTCATGATCGCTCGTTACCGCGACATCCAGCTCCCACATGTCGGCTCCCACTTCCTGCGCCTTATTGGCTGCAGCGACCGTATTCTCAGGTGCCAGACTGCGCGCTCCCGCATGTGCGATGTTCAGGACACGTGGCATCCTATTTCTCCTTGCCTAAGACAAAGCCCTTTGTGAATTGCTCTTGCAACCCGATGAAGATGAGTAAAGGAGGGAGCATGGCGAGTACTGCTCCGGCCATTACGATTCCCCAATTGGTAACGTCCTGCTGAGCCGTCATGCTCCGCAGCCCTACCTGCACTACCTGGCGCGCATTCTGCCTGATGATTACCAGCGGCCACAGATACTGATTCCACATGTAGATGAACTGAATAAGGCCGAGTGCAGCAATCGTGTTCCACGACATGGGAATCAACACGCTCCACATGAATCGGATCGGCCCGGCGCCATCAACACGGGCTGCATCTGCAAGGTGGGGGGAGATGCTAGAAAAGTGTTGCCGGAACAGAAAAACACCGGTGGCGCTCGCTAAGAATGGCATGGTCAGCGCAGCGTAGGTGTTTCCTAGGCCGAAGTTTGACATCAGGTTGAATAGGGCAATGATAAGTATTTGCGTTGGCATCATTAACGTGAACAGTACAAAGTAGAAAATAGCATTCTTTAAAGGAAAGTCAAAGTAGACGATGGCCATTCCCGCCAACATGGAAAGAACCGTCTTAGCCACGGTCACTACCATGGCAATGATCAGACTGTTCTTCATGTACATACCTAAGTGGAAGTCGTTCCACGCGGCTGCATAGTTTTGAATCATCGATGAGCCAAATCCCAGGACAGGTGGAAAGTGATAGACTTGCGCCCTTGTCTGTGTGGATTTAGTTAAAGCCACTAAGATGGGCGAGATGAGGAGAAACACCACGATAATCAGCGCTATATGAGTGAGGATAGAATGCATCCGTTTCCTTCTCATTTTTATGTTCCTCCATAATACACGCGGCGTCCGCTGGTGCGGAACTGAATGATGGTCAGAATAATCACCCCAACGAAGAGGATCACTGACTGTGCAGCCGCAAAGCCTGTCTTGTAGTACTGGAAGCCATCACGGTACAGATTGTAGATCATGACATTAGTCCCATTGATTGGGCCCCCTTTGGTCATGATATCTACTGTGCCAAAGATACCGAAGAAGGCGTAGGTTATGTTGGTGATCAGTAGGAAGAAGGTCATCGGAGAGAGAAGGGCAAACGTTATCGACCGGAATCGACGCCAGGGACCCGCGCCGTCAATCGCCGCCGCTTCCAAGATATCCGTGTTGACGTTCTGCAAGGCAGCAAGGTAGAAGACGACGTTATAGCCGATATTCTTCCATATACTAACGACAATTATGAGGATAACCGCCAGAACTGGATCACCCAACCAGTTCGGCGCAATGTGTAGCGTGATAGAGAGCAAGTAATTCACTATTCCAAAACCGGGAGAGAACATGAACAGCCAGATTATGCCGGCAACCGCAGGAGAAAGGGCATACGGCCATATCAGAAGCAGACGATAGACGCGCGCACCGCGGACCTTTTGGTTAGCCAGAACGGAGATGGCTAAAGAGAGGCTTAACCCAATGACAACGATGGCGGCAGCGATGAGAAGCGTAATCAACACCGTGTGCAAATAGGCGGGGCTTTGGAACAAGTCGACAAAGTTGGCAAATCCGATGAATTTCTTCCGCAGCCCCAAGAAGGCAACTCGAAACAGTGAGAGGCGAAACGTCTGCAAGACTGGAAAGTATAAGAACAGGACTAGGATAGCCAAGGTGGGTGCCATGAGTAGGAATGGGATCAGTTTTCCCTTGAACCTGGCTTGATGCATGGTTACTCCTTTTGTGCCTATGAGCGAGCTGAAAAGCAAGACCGGGTGATCTAAGATACTTCAGAGATCACCCGATCTCTTTATGCCTTAGTTAAAGAGTTTGAACAAGTCTCCTATTCAACACTCTGGTTGTATTCCTGGATCGCCTTATCGGCCAGCGCTTTAGCTTCCGTTAGAGCAGCATCCACTGTGGCCTTACCAGCGATAACCTTCTCTATTGCTTGCTCGATGATCGTTCGAACCTGCGGGAAGGCACCGATCAGCGCGCCTTGGGTAGCGCGGCTCGGCTTTGTGTTCAGCAGCTGATCAAATGCCGCCTTGTACGCTGGATTAAGCACGAACCAGTTCTGGACCTTGAGTACATCAATAGCCGACTTGTGAATCGGAAAGTATCCAGTGGCCTTGTGCCAAGCGATGCTGTTCTCCGTATTGGTGAACCAAAGGACAAACGTCTTGGCTGCCTGCAACTGGGCGGTCGGATGGTCCTTGGTGATCCAGAGGCTGGCGCCACCCACGATGACACCTTCCGGACCGGTAAGCTTCCTGCCACCGACAGTTATTGCGGGATAAGGCAGATAGGACGTACCCAGTTCGAAGCCATTTGCCGCAGCGTCATTCTGGCGCTGGGTAACATCACTTGTGGAAGTGATCTCCATGGCTGCCTGGCCGGAGATGAAGATAGCATCAGAGCCATCCCAGTCCTCCACCCTGCCGCTGTAGGTCCAGTAACCCTTGTCAGCCATCTCTTTCCACCAAGTGAGGATCGTCTTTGCCCCGTCACCGGTGAGGAGGCTCTCTGTAGCGCGAGCGTCGCGTCCGTTACCGTTGTTCACGAGGTTTTCACCCATGTTTGCCATCCACTGCTCAAAGAACCATGAGTGCAGAGGCCAGGTGATCGCGTTCTTGGCGGCACCGCTCTCCACGATCTGCTTGCTATCAGCGAGCATCTCTTCGAAGGTGCGTGGCGGCTTGTTAGGATCGAGTCCTGCCTTGCGGAAGATGTCCTTGTTGTAGAACAGTACCGGGTTAGAGGAGTTCCACGGGATGGAATTGAACTTGCCATTGATCTTGTAGTAGTCTGTCAGTGCACTGATATAGTCATCTGGTTGGAATTCTGGCCCTATCACAAGGTCCTGAATTGGCATGAAGATGCCCGAGTCCAGAGCGAGCTGAGTACCTATCTCGAAGATCTGCACTACGTTTGGGGCGTCACCTTGTTGTGCAGCGAGGATAGCCGCATTCAAGGTGTCACGGTAGGAACCCTTGAATTGCACACTGACCTGAATCCCTGGATGGGTATAGTTGAAATCTGCCACCCTTCGTGCGACCCACTGCTGCCGGGCGCCGCCAAAAGCGTGCCAGAATGTGATCTGTACCGGCTTCGCCTGTGCCAGTGCCAGTCCTGAGAAAACCAGAAGGCCCAGCATAACAAGCACTAAAACACGTTTCATTTGTTACCTCCTTAATTCTTTGGCAAACGTTGCTACCAGCCTCAACTTCCTAAAAACCAACTCCGTGCTCTCACCTCCTGTCATACCATAACGGTATTGATCTCGACATCCAAATTGGAGAGGCTATTCATTAGTCGAGGATCCAATCCCGAGTCGGTGATAATTACGTCTACATCAGAGATATCAGCGATCTTGCCATGTGCCACTATGCCAAATTTCGTATGATCAGCCACGACAATCGTCCGTTGGCTGTGGTCGATGACCTCGGCAGCCGTCTCCGCTTCTTCCAAAGAAGGGACCGTCAATCCATGATCGATCGATATGCCATTAGCCCCAAGGAAAGCAAGGTCAAAGTAAACCCCCTTCAGGGCCTGGTGCGCCAATCTGCCTACCATGGCCAACGAGACCTCGCGCAAGTACCCGCCAACGACGAACACCTTCGCCTGTGGGAGCTGATTCACCTCTAACGAGTGGTTCAGTGCGTTGGTGAACACGCGAAAATGTCGATCAGTAGGGAGATGGCGAATGATCTGCATGGTGGTCGTTCCATTGCCGATGAAGACAGCCATCCCTTCCTCAACTAGAGCTGCTGCCTCGCGACCGATTGCTTCCTTCTCCGATCGATTTATGTCTGTCTTATCATCATAGGAGGGTTCGGTTGTCAGCCACTGCCGCATGATTGCGCCACCATGGACGCGCACCAATTGGCCCTGTTCTGCCAGCGCATTCAGATCATTGCGGATTGTCATCGGTGAGACAGCAAAGGTTTCCGACAGCTCAGAAGTCTTCACTGCCTTATACGACTGAACATGCTCCAGGATTACCTGGCGGCGCTGGCCAGTCAACATATGCTGTCGATTTGTTGCCTTTCCTTGCGAGTTCATTCGAATATCAGTATAGTGAAAAATCCGAGCATGTCAAGTGCAAACTAGGGAGTAGTGTGGGAGCTGGCCGTACAGGTCTAGAGACAGTGGTATCGCATTTGTTTGTCTAAAGGAGGGTCGGTGGCAAAAGTGGTGTGTGGCATCGCCGGTCCGCTCACCGAGGGGGAGAACCTCATCCAGATGACGGTGAAGGTGACGGAACCGTTAGGAAACGAGCTGATCATCTACGCCGACTGCGGTAGCGAGCAGGTGGTAGCCAACCTCGATCCGCATCAGCACATCGAGATCGACTCTACAATCAAGCTCTCTCCCAATCTCGATGTCATGCACTTGTTCGATCAAGAGACCGGCTCTTCGTCGTTTCGAGTGGGTAACAGACCACTCGCGCGTGCTCGGAATCCTGCCCTAAGGAAGCCATGAGAATTCCAACTGCAGCAAGGAGAGAGACTGCCCCTTGGTTGAAAGACCAACACCTCTTCTCTCGCCTGTTCGTTGCACTCACTCAAGACGCTGAGGCGCAGAGGGGTACAACTTAACCCCTACTGCACGGATACCTTGCTGTGCCGTTCCCTGGATAGGTTTGTGCTCTTGTCCTGTTCTTCCTTGGCGTCTCTGCGCGAGTATGGTTTTGGGGATGCTGTCCTGTTCCGCCTGCCTGTGCCGGTGAGGCAGACAGGAGCGGGTCATTCTAGCGTTCGAGTCGGTTCAATCAGCTACTCCGAAGCCGAGCGTATCTACGCGGCAGCATCGCTGGGCCGGTTACCCACACCAAATAGCGAGGAGCCAAGAGACCGAGAAGACCTTGCTGTAGACTACTCGAAGAGGTCGATCAGGTAGAACAGCCCGGGATCGACTGGACGAGACTCGCGTAGTGCCTCCTCCAGGCTGACTGCCGCGATCTTCGTCCCTTGGATGGCGGTCATCACGTCGAATTTCTTTTGAAGGGCAAACTCGATCGCTGCCGCGCCGAATCTCGTTGCCAAGATGCGATCGAACGGCGATGGGCTTCCTCCTCGCTGCAGGTAGGCTAGGTTCGTCACTCGAACCGGTATTTCCATCATCTTGGAGAGCTGATTGGCGATATACTGACCTACTCCTCCCAGGCGCACGTGCCCAAATGAATCGACCTCTGCCTCAGCCAGAACCTGCCCGTCCAATCCCTTGGGCATCGCTCCCTCGGCCACGATGATGATACTGAAGTGCTTCTTGCGCGCCTGGCGATGAAGGATCTTCCGGTGCACCTCTTCGATGTCGAATTCCTGCTCGGGGATGAGGATGACGTCAGCGCCACCGGCAATTCCCCCCATCAGGCTCAACCAGCCCGCATTCCGTCCCATCACCTCGAGGATAAGGACCCGATGATGGGAGAAGGCGGTCGTATGCAGCCGATCCAGCGCTTCAGTGATCACATCGAGGGCGGAGGAGTAACCGATCGCATAGTCAGTCATTGCGATGTCGTTATCGATCGTCTGTGGGATACCGACCGCATTGACGCCGTGCTCAGCGAGGCGGTGCGCAACACCGAGTGTGTCGTCCCCACCGATGGCAACGAGGAAATCAATCGCGTTTCGCTTGAGCGTACCCATGATCTTCTCTACCCCTCCCTCGATGTTAAACGGGTTGGTGCGCGAGCTCCCGAGGATCGTTCCTCCGATGTGGAGAATGCCGGAGACGTCCTTCACCTCGAGTGGCTTCGTCAGGTCCTCCATCGGGCCCAGCCATCCCTCGCGAAAGCCGATCGTCTCCACGCCATGTTTGTACCCGAAGCGAACGACCGAACGGATCGCCGCGTTGATCCCGGGTGAGTCCCCACCACCAGTCAGTATCCCTGCTCTTATCATTTCCCTCCAACGATTGAATGATTTGCGCTTCCTGCCTGATCGATAAGTTCCATCGCCACCCGCTTGATCCGCTCCTGAATTGCCCTTCCCACGACGCGTGGATCGAAGTCCTTTTTCACCGGGGTCCAATCGCTCTTGGAGAAAAGGCCGTTGGCGTCATCTGGAACGCCGGCCGGTGGTACGATCGACGATGTGTGTGAAACATAGTAATCATGTGCCGCACGCGCATACTCGTACTGGTAGCGGGTATCCTTGTTCAGCTTGCAGATGCCATAGCGGATGATCTCGCGAATCTGACTTGCCAGGAGGCCGGACGTACCGTGCAGAACTAGCGGAACATCGAGTCCGTTCTCGACAAGGCGCTTGTGCACCTTATCGGCGATATCCGTGCGGAGCACCACATCTTTGCCCTTGGAAACACCGTGCTGCGTACCAACGGAGATCGCCAGCAGATCAGCACCGCTCTTCTTCACGAACTCGACGGCCTCGTCGGGATCAGTGTAGAACGCATCAAGGGAAACCACCTCATCTTCGACACCCTTGATCTTTCCCAGTTCCGCCTCGATCAGGATGTCACTTCCCGCAGCCATATCAACGACCTTGTTCGTGATCTCGATATTCTTGTCGTAGTCTTCCTTAGAGGCATCAATCATTATCGATGAAACGAGCCGCTCGGAAATGGCGATCTCGATAATATCCATCTCCTTTGTAGTAAAGTGATCGAGGTTCAGGAAGATCCCAACCGGGAACCGATCACCGAGAATCTGCACTTGGTGTGAGAGACTTCGCAGCCCAGCGAGTTTATCACCCGCACCAGCGAACTTCGCTGCCCCCGGGGAGACCTGCAGCACAAGGTCGGATTTGCGTTCGCTATACCCTTGCAGAAGCCCGATAAGGATGTTCTGCTCCGCGATGTTGTTTGCCATAAACGCGTAAGAGCCCGCCTGCGCGCTACGATATGCTTCTCGTAACTCCTTGCCGCCGTAGAATGCCATTTTCTAGAACCTCCAAGTGAGCTTATACTCGTTTTTTGACTTCTTCTCAATGTGCTTCGTATGCAAGCGCCAGTGGATGCCGGCCAATCACTTACGTGGATCAGTCAGATAGTGTACTGTAGCGCCCAACGTCGCGATAGCGCTCGTACCTGGCGGCCATGATCTCATCGATGGTCTTCTCACTCAGTTCGTCCAGGTGATGAATGAGGCCCTGCTTGAGCGCGGATGCAGTCTGTACTATATCCTTGTGCGCTCCACCAAGCGGCTCGGGGATGACCTCATCGATTACTCCCATGTCGAGGAGTTCCGGCGCAGTTAGCTTTAGTGATGCTGCTGCCTCTTTCACCCGCTCCTTACTCTTCCAAAGGATAGCCGCTGCCCCCTCGGGGCTGATCACGGAGAAGATGCCATTCTCCAGCATCAACACACGATCGGCGGCACCGATCGCCACCGCTCCTCCTGATCCACCTTCCCCAATGATTACGGCAATCGTGGGAACTTCTATCTCCAGCATGGAAAGGATGCTTGCCGCGATCGCCCCTCCGATATTCTTCTCCTCCGATTCTAGGCCGGGGTAAGCCCCTGGGGTATCGATCAGGCTGATTATCGGGAATCTGAACCTCTCAGCCAAATGCATCATCCTGGTTGCCTTGCGATATCCCTGCGGGCGAGCCATCCCGAAATAGCGCTCCTTGTTTTCAGCTGGATCGCGCCCCTTCTGCTGGGCAATTATTGCTACCTTGCGACCATCCAGTTCGGCAAAGCCGGTGAGGAGCGCGCGATCATCTCCACACATGCGATCCCCATGAAGCTCGTAGAAGCCGGGAAAGATTGCACCTATATAATCGAGAGCATAAGGGCGTTTGGTGTTCCTTGCGATCCGTACTCGCTCCCAGTCAGCGAGGTTGGCGTACAGTTCCGTTCGCATCTGGGCGAGCTTCTTCTCAAGCTTGCTGATCTCCGCCGACAGGTCGAGGCCATCGACCTTATTCAGCTCGCGCAGCTCTTGTATCTTCGCCTCTAGCAGGTCGAGTGTCTTTTCGTCACTCATCTCTTCTTCTCCTCCTGGAAGAACTTCAGAACAGACGTCAGCTCGCTACGTAGATCTTCGCGCTTAACCACGCGATCGATGATACCATGCTCTAGGGCAAAAGCGTCCGTTTGAAAGTTCTTCGGCAGTTCCTCGGCGATGGTCTCCTTGATTACGCGTCGCCCGGCGAACCCGATCATCGCTCCCTTCTCGGCGATGATAATGTCACCCAGGCTTGCGATCGATGCCAGCACTCCACCCGTTGTGGGATACGTCATCACAGAGATAAACGGGAGGCGCTCTCTTGCCAATCGAGCGCGCACGGCAGTCGTCTTCACCATCTGCAACAGGGCAAAGATGCCCTCCTGTATTCGTGCTCCGCCGGATGATGAAACGAGGATAAATGCACAGTGCCGTCTGATCGCCTCCTCCATCCCGTGGCAGATCTGCTCACCCATCACCGATCCCATACTGCCGCCGATGAACTGGAACTCCATCACGCCTATCACGGAGGGCATCTGAGAGATACTCGCACTGGCCAGGATGATCGCGCTCGGAAGGCCTGTTTTCTGCTGAGCCTCCTCCAGGCGTTGCGGATACGCCTTCTCGTCTTGGAAACCGAGCGGATCGTCCGCAATGATTGGACGGGATACGTCCTCGAAGCTCCCTTCATCGATCAGCGATTCTATCCTCTCTTTTGCGGTGAGAAAAAAGTACTCACCGCAGTTGGGACAGATGTTGTTGTTCTCACGCACGCGTCGCTTGAAGACGAGTTCACCACATGACTTACACTGCAGCCACAGGGATTCATCTGCCTCCTTGTCCAGCTTGACACGAAAGTACTGCTTGTCTTTGAAGATCGGCATAGTTACTCCTTTTCCCTTCGCCGCCTGAATGGATTGAACCGAGGGCGCGGGGCACTATCCTCCGAGCGTCCCAAGCTTGCAGGAAGGACGGACCCGCTGGAGAGGATCATGGACAGAGCATCATCGACGGCCATGTCGAGCTCGGTAATCCTGCTCTTCGGTACGAGAAGCATCATCCCGGACAAGGGATTGGGGGCGGTGGGGGCGTAGACGAGGATCGATTCCTCCTTTGTCTTGTCGTTCAATTTTCCCAGATTCTCGTTTGTCACCAGGCCGATGATGTTGATCCCCTCCATTGGGTACTCGAACATGACTACCCGGTGAAATGATTTGCTATTACGGTTTAGAAGGGCATTTGAGAACTGCTTGAGCGTCGAGTACATCTTGCGAATTCCAGGCACCGAAGCAAGCAGATGATCTATATAGTACTGCAGCGTGCGGCCGAAGAAATTGCGCGTGATAAATCCCACAATGACGATTAGCACCAAAGTCATGTAGATCCCCATTCCCGGGATCCAGTGACCAAGAGTATCCTGCACCATCTGCCCAAAAGGGGTCTGTCTCCCCACGAGACTGTCAATCAGGTGGTACAGGAACCACAAGATGTAGAACAGGCCACCCACTGGTAGGATTGCTAGCAGCCCGCTAACAAAAGCGTCACGTAGATGGCGCAAGAACGCGTTCATAACATCAACCCTCGGTATCCCGCCATTCATTCTCCCCTCCCACTAGGGTATTATAGGCGATGATGAACCGACAAGCACTGGCTGTTAGAACTGGGAAGTGGATCTTGTTGCTGTTTCTCCTGCTGGCCTTTGCAGCAGCGGGGCTGAAGCTTCTATATCCATTCCCTTATCGTAAAGAGATCGATCGGTGGGCAAGTGAGTACAGCATTGATTCGTCTCTTGTCGCGGCGCTCATCCGGACGGAAAGCCACTTTCGCCCTCACGCCGTATCATCAGCGGGAGCGATCGGCCTAATGCAGATTATGCCGGCGACTGGAGAATGGATAGCCGGTAAACTCAATGTGGAGGCATTCACAGCGACCAACCTCAATGACCCCGGGACCAATATTCGATTTGGAGCGTGGTACCTGGGCTACCTCATTGATCGCTTCGGCGATATCGACACGGCGCTGATTGCCTACAACGCTGGCCCGCGAAACGCTGAGCGCTGGCGGGAGAATGCGGACGAGATGTTCCCTGAGACGACAGAGTATGTCAGTCGAGCGATGGAGGCAGCGCGTGCGTACCGTCTTCTCTACACGCTCCCGGTCATCGGGCCCTTCTTTCGAGCACTGCCGCTCTAGAAAACTACTTCTCTTCGTACATCTCCTTGATCTTTCGCTTATCGATCTTCCCCGGTTCAGCCTTGGGGAGGAAGTCTGCCGTTGCTCTCATAACCGTGCGCCTTTGCCTAGCTTCAAAATGCTTGCCGCTGAGCAGTGGCATACTACCCGTCTGGCAGCTTTTCATGGCGCCCTTTGCACCAGGCGCCCCAGTTGGCTAGTATTGCGCAAGATCATCAACCTATAGGAGTGTGGTCAAATCGTGTCGAATTCGATGAAGTGGGTCGAGAAGGACCCGAAAGAGAAAAACGTCTTCTGGCCAAATGCGGCCATGAAGGAGCAGGCGTGGATCTCGGATGAATTGATCTACGCTGAGGCAAAGTCAGACCCAGTTGCTTTCTGGAGCAAACATGCCGAAGAATTGCACTGGTTCAAGCATTGGGACAAGTCCTACGAGTTCGCCCCCGAGAACTACAAGTGGTTCGTCGGCGGGAAGCTCAACCTCTCGTACAACTCACTCGACGCCCAGATCGAGAAGGGGAACGGGGATCGGATCGCCCTCATCTGGGAGCCGGAACCGGTAGAGGAAGAGGCAATCAAGCTGACCTACAAGGAACTGCACCGTCAGGTGAGCAAGTTCGCCAACGTGCTCAAAGGGTTGGGTGTGAAGAAGGGTGACCGCGTGGGAATCTACCTGCCGATGATTCCGGAAGCGGTAGTCGCCATGCAGGCGTGTGCCCGCATCGGCGCGCCGCACAGCGTCGTCTTCTCGGCCTTCTCACCCGATTCTCTGCGCGATCGGATGGTCGACACTGGGGCGAAGGTCGTCATCACCGCGGACGGCTACTATCGGCGCGGCAAGGCAATCAACCTGAAGAAGAACGCAGATACCGGTGTCGAAGGGACACCCGTGGAGAAAGTCGTCGTCGTCAAGCGCCTCGATGGAAGCGCGTCGATGACCCCAGGCCGCGATGTGTGGTACCACGAGCTGATGAAGGATGCATCCGAAGATTGCCCGGCAGAAGAGATGGATGCCGAGGATCTGGCGTTCCTCCTGTACACATCAGGGACGACGGGCCAGCCGAAGGGGATCATGCACACCACCGGTGGCTATGCTGTTCAGTCCTATCTCACCGCCAAGTGGAACTTCGATCTCCATCCCGGAGACGTCTTCTGGTGCACCGCCGATGTCGGCTGGATCACCGGCCATACCTACATCAACTACGCTCCATTGATGAATGGCGTCACGAGCGTGATGTACGAGGGATCCCCGGATGCCCCTGACTACGGCCGCATGTGGGCGATCATCGAGAAGCACAAGGTCACCCAGCTGTACACTGCGCCGACCGCGATCCGTATGTTCCTCAAGTGGGGGGACGAGTGGCCGGCGAAGTACGATCTGTCATCCCTGCGCCTGCTGGGCACGGTCGGTGAGCCGATCAACGTTGACGCCTGGCTGTGGTACTTTGACAAGATCGGCGGCGGACGCTGCCCGATCGTTGATACATGGTGGCAGACCGAGACCGGCGCGAACATGGTGAACAGCCTCCCTGGAATAGGGCCGTTCGTGCCTACTGTCGCCGGTAGGCCCTTCCCGGGCATAATCGCGGACATCCTCGATGCCGGTGGATCGCCCGTGGCTCCCGGTGAAGGCGGATACCTCTCCATCTTCAGCCCGTTCCCGCCCGCACTCACGCGCGGCATTTATGGCGACATGGAAAGGTTCAAAGCGCAGTACTTCACCGAATACGGCGATAAGCGCTACTTCACGAGCGATGGCGCTCGCAAGGACGAAGCGGGGAACATCCGCATTACCGGGCGCGTCGACGACGTGATGAACGTCGCCGGCCATCGACTCGCCACGGCCGAGGTGGAGAGCGCGCTGGCGCAGAATGACAAGGTAAGCGAAGTGGCCGTCGTCTCCCGCCCGCACGATCTGAAGGGCGAGGTCCCGGTGGCGTTCGTCCTCCTCAAGGCGGGAGTCGCTCATTCCGACGAGATTCGCAAGGAACTACTGGCGACGGTGACGAAGGTCATCGGCCCGACTGGAAGACCTGATGAGATCATCTTCGTCGACGATGTCCCGAAGACCCGTTCCGGGAAGATTATGCGCCGCGTCCTGAAGGCGTTGGTGCGAAACGACCCTGTCGGTGACCTGAGCACGCTGCAGAACCCAGAGAGCGTCAATCACCTGAAAGAGATGGTCGGCTATAAAGGCTAGGGAGGAACAGATGAGCGAAGCGAACAAGCCTGCATTGGCCAATGTCGGTGCGCTGGGGTTGGGGGGATTTGCCCTCTCGACGTTCATCCTGAACATCGTCAACGCTGGTTGGGTGGATGCATCTGCGATCGGCATCGTCATGCCTGTAGCCATGCTCTACGGAGGACTGGCTCAGTTCATGGCGGGGATGTGGGACGTACGCCGTGGGGACATCTTCGGTGCCACCTGTTTCACCTCCTACGGTGCGTTTTGGATGGGCCTGGCGCTGTTCTTCTTCCTGAAGTTCGCCGGTCTCCCTGTAGTCGCCGATGTCTCAGCGGGCGGAGTGGCAATCGTCCTCATCGCGTGGGGGATATTCACCTTCTACGCGATGATCGCCTCTCTCAAGTTGCCAAAGGCGATCACGTGGGTGTTCATCACTCTGACGATCCTCTTCTTCTTGCTGGCAATCGGTGAGTTCGTTCCCATAGTACACACCATTGCCGGTTACGAAGGTGTGCTGTGCGCGTTGATTGCCTGGTACGCCTCGGCAGGGACGCTTATCAATACAGTGCACGGGAAAACTGTGCTTCCTATGGGAGTGCGCAAGTAACTAGTGTGATATGGCGGGGTAGGCTCCAGAGCCTACCCCGCTTTTTTCGTTCGCTTATCGTTTGGGGTGGGCGCTTGAGAACATAGTGCGTATACAGAGAGCCTCTGGCAAGGACTCCAAACGGTGATGGGTAATGAGTGACGAGTCAGTAGAAAGAGCAACAGCATTCTCTCGCAGAGACGCCAAGACCTGTCTGCGTACGAAGGACAGGCAGGCGCAGAGAACACCAGAAATGCAGTGATGGGTAATGAGTGAAAGCGCCGGTAAAACTGGCATGGAGGAAGTGGTGGAAGTCCACTACGTGGTAAGGCGTAGCGAGCCGCTACGGCCCCTCGGGGGATGTAGTAGCCGAAGAGGAACTTACTACACCCCCCAAGGGGAACTCGGTTGAGTCCAGCACACGCCGGACACAGAGCCGGAGGGAGCGATATGGCGAACTCTAAACGGGCACGAACCGGGAAACCGGGGATACAGCCAAGAGGAAGGACCTACATTGATCTCAGAGGTGTGTCACAGGGATTGGAGCGAGTACGGGAGGCGCAGAACGCCTCCGCGTCATCAACCCGAGGTAGGAGCCGGATGAGCGTAATTCCTCACGTCCGGATCTGTGCGGGGGGCACCCGGCGACGGGTGTCCCTACCGCGACGAGCAGGCCAGGCAAACTGGGAGTTCGGAACGCCGAGCGCGGAACAGGAAAAGCAGCCTCACGAAAAGGCCTGTCTGTTGTTGTGCTTTGATAAGCAGGGCGCCAAGGAGAGCATCAAAGAGTGGAGCTGAAAAGATCTTGGCTCTTTCCAACTTTTTCGTAGCGTCGAGCCCTGTGCTCGACGTTGATTGCCGCTACCAAACATCGCAGACAAGCTATCACTCTACGAGAAGTACAGGTATTATATAGTGCGGAGCAGTGCTGAATGGGTACTAGCTGGTATCATCTTCAGCAAAGACGAACGTGCGCTTGAGATCCTGAAACCAGCTGAAGGGAACGACCTTATCGTGGTGAAGCCTTCCCACGACGACGCCGGGCGCTATTCCCAGTTCTCTTGCGAACGCAAGCACTCTTGACCTTGAGATCGGACGAACGCTCACAAACCTCTCGTATCGCGCTCTTGGGATAAGATGGTTTGCCGCAAAAGCATCTGCTTTCGCTTCTTCATCAGAAAGCACCTTCGACTCTTCGTCGATAAAGACCGCGTTCTTTCCGTGCAGTAGTATGTGTGCCGCTTCGTGGAAGAAGGTGAACCAGAAATGATCATCCGCGCGATACCGCAAGCTTTGAATGATCAGCGCTTTTCCCGAGGAGAGCCATCTTGTGGCCCCGGAGACGTGGGTGCCTGGAAGTTCCGGGAGGAACACCAGTACGACGCCCGCCTTGTAACATAGTTCTTTCATGCGAAGTTCAAAATCGGAAGGGTCAAGGGAAGTGAGCCCACGAATCTCATCCAGCGAGCGACGGAAGTTTTTCTTGCTGAACGGATCAGTCTCAATGTCGGCTGCCTCAAGTTCACCAATCCGTAGCCACGATGTGATCGATTTGAGGGAGGTCGTGAATGCAGGTGATTTGCGGTATGCCACTGCGAGTTTCTTGTAATGAGCTTCCCAAGCAGCAGGGCTTGAAACGCCGAAAAAATCTAGCAGAGCACGAACTTGCTCCTCCTTGCTAGTGGTCTCTGGTATCCAACCGCGTTTGGTTAGGCTGCGAATAGGAAACTCCTTTGCCCATTCGTAGAACGACGCGAATCTTGCCTCTTCTGCTCTCCTTGCGACGTGAAGGCGATGACTCGATTCGAGGTTCATCCACAAACTTGCGCGAATCCCTAGGGCTCGCTCGAATAGTAGGGCAGTCTCCGATGTAATGGATGCCTTGCCATTGATAATCTGGCTGACATGCTTCTCCGATATTCCGCAGCGGGAGGCCAGTTCCGACTGCGATATGGAACGTGCTTGCAATGTTTCTCCCAGTATCTCACCTGGATGAACCGAGTAGTCGGGATTGAATGTGTATTGCTTGGCGGTGTTCATCAGTGATAGTCCTTTACTTCGAGGATCCGAATCGATGTGACAGACCTTGTGTCGGTTGAGCCATCTTCGAGTAGTGGAATCGGATTGTTGGCCGGCTCGATGATGATCCGATACGGGTGCTTTGTGTCCACAGCATACTGCCCCTTTCTCTTGCCAGACAATGGATGACATCGATCTGGCGGCCTTTGTGGAACATCAGCCAAACACGCCGCAGCGTGTAAAACCACCATACGCCGCATGATTATCCTGGCGTTTTCCTTGCCGTACTCTCGTACCAGCTCTGCTTCCGAGTTCATCCTCTTTTGCATCTTTCGACTCTTGAAGAGAATCTCCATGCATTCTCCCGCGTACCAATCAGCACTATATCTTACCATATTGGTAAAGAAAAATGCAAGTGCGTGCAGCTGAAAAGATCTTGCCTCTTCCCAGCTTTTCTGTAGCGTCGAGCCCTGTGCTCGACGTTGATTGGCACTACCAAACGTGGCAGACGAGCTGCCACGCTACGAAAAGCACAGGCATTATGCTGTGCGGAGCAGTGCTGAAGCCTTCCCACTACGATGCCGGGCGCGATTTCAAGTTCTATTGTGAAGAACGAGCAAGCGAGCTTGTACCCACCCTATCTAGTCAGACGCTTCAGTTCAGCTTCCACTAATTTACGGTATCGTGGAGAAATATAATCGGCTTTAAGAGCGCCTTCCTGCATTTTTCTAAGAAGTTCGGGAGAGCATTCTTGAGAGATCCAAGTAACATCTGGGCCATTCTTCAAAGCGTCAGTCAGGGCATAAAAGTCTGCCAGATATGGACGACCGTATTCGACAACATGATCCTCGGTAACACCTAGGGTATTCATCAGGCCGAACAACACAACTTGTGTCGGATCCAAGCCGCAACGGTTTGAGATATACACAGAGGAGAGTGTCGTCCGTGGACATCTTCAGCGATGTTAATATAAAGTAACATATTGGATCTCGTCTAGCGTTTGGAACCTGTATGGAGAAAGTATCTCCAGGACCAACCATCAGGACACTTGTTTGACTCCTTGGATGACTTTGTCGATGTAGTTTCTTTGCTGGGCAATATCGGATAGCTCGTCGGCCACATCTTTGCTTTTGCCAACTGCTAGCAGGATTTGCTCATATGTTATGGGGATTCTACCGTTTCCAGGATCTTGCCATTCCTTGAACTCGTCATGCATTTGGGCGATTAGATCCCATGTGGTTACAGAGTGGTATCGATCATGAATGGTCTCGACTAGTTTGAGCTCTGTTTTCGAGATATCTTCTAAGGGCGGCTCTGTCTCTAGAATGACGTGTACCCCTTCTGTTCGTATGTAGGTTCCCCAATAGGACCGCTTCACGTAATTTGGATCCGCTGTGATCAAGTCGTACACGTTACTCACGATAGGGCCGTGCTTTAAGGAGTAGTACTCATCTCCAGTCAGAGGATATCCCCAGTTTTTCAGAGCTTCTCGATCAGAGATGTAGAGGAGCTTGATGAGACGAATGTACTCCATTCTGTTGTCTGCCTTAGATAGGAATCGTGCGGCTAGCTGCGTGGTTTTCCGCTCGTCAAAGCAGGAACTCATGGTCACATACCTCCCCTGCGCGCTCAGATTCTTACATGCACGCACAGCAATTATAGCACAAGTGTCTCTTGTTCTGTCAAGTGTCCCTAGCAAGCGTGTCTCTTGTTCATGGGATGATTTCTCATTTAGTATCTTGCACGTCTTGCTTGCACGCCGTAAACATCTTTCCTGATCTCGCGGTCAATCAGATTTGCCATCTGCATCACCTCTCTGTGCTCCAGGTGTGAGGGCCAAGTCATCGGATATGGCTTGGAGTTCTTCTAAGGCTGCTTCCAGGTCTTCGATGATTTCGGCGGCGATGACGTCGGGGTCGGGGAGGTTGGCGAGAACTTGACAAACAATGTAAATTACTTTATGGTGTTGTTGTCCAGGGACAAAACTCGGCTCCATGCCGTGTGAAGCTTCGGTTGCGGCTGAAGATTCCTATATCCCTGGATGATTCTCTGTGAGCGACGCATCTGGAGGGTTCTTCTTATCGTAGTAGGCTCCATATTTTGGTAACGTCCCAAAGGTGTCGGGCGCATTGGTCTTAAGTTGTAACAGTACATTACCGAGCTTAGGATGATTTTGTAGAGTGTACCTCCATAACAAACCAAACAAGATACTCGATAAAGAATCATTC
>CAJVYM010000003.1 GCA_913009415.1 uncultured bacterium | reverse complement strand
GTTCGCCCCGTGGAATAAGGAAAGATGGGCATATTCCATGGGGTATCTACCACCAGCTGAGCTACAGCCATGCAGGCAAAGGTCACCCCAAGTACGTGCGGCCGGAGGATGTCCCTGAAGTGAGACGAAAGATCGATAACCACCGGAGATTCCGAGGACTCACTAGAAAATGGGTTGAGCTGGCGATCGAGCTAGCGAAGCTCAGGCGTGATCAAGGCAAGTCAAACAGAAGCAACAGAGGAAAGGAGTAACGGCACACTCGGTGATCTACTACGGGCAACCGCCTATGCTGAGGTTGCCCCACCGACCAGGAAAATGCTGGAAAGTCGTCTCTGTGGGTGGGAAATGTGAGTCTAAGAGTTACGATGGACGGACAAGAAGAGAGCGAAGACACCTCGCTCACCCTAGCCTCAGAACATCGTTTGCTGGACAGGCTCCATTTAGGACCGAAAATGAACAGCCGGGCCCCTGAGGGCCCGGCATCCGACGTCCGCTTAGCAACAGTGTCCCTTTTTCTCCATCTTCATGTACTTCATCGGCTCCTTGTCGAAGTTTTCCTTACATAAAGCGGAACAAAAGTAGTAGGTGCGGCCCATATGGTCACTGGTAGCCGCAGCTTTCTCCTTCTCGATCTCCATCCCGCAGACGGGATCCTTCACTTTCTCGGACATATTTTCCACCTCCCTTCTGTCAAGGTTAATTTAACATCCTCTGGCCACCAGAGGGAAAAAACCACAGGATTTGTTCCGATATCCGCTCCTTAAGCCTTAAGATGTACAGCCGTCGTTGGCGATTTGAACCGCTTCAGCCTCAGGGCGTTGCTCAGCACTGTCACCGAGCTTAACCCCATTGCCGCAGCGGCGAAGATCGGGCTTAACAGGATCCCAAAAGAGGGGTACAAGGCCCCGGCGGCCACCGGAATTAAAACGGCGTTGTAGAAGAAGGCCCAGAACAGACTCTGCTTGATGTTCCTGATGGTGGCTCTGCTTAAAGCGATCGCTGTAACCACCCCCCGAAGGTCCCCGCTGATCAGAGTGATGTCGGCGGCCTCCATCGCTATGTCCGTCCCCGTTCCGATGGCGATGCCGATGTCCGCCTGGGCCAGAGCCGGAGCATCATTAATCCCGTCTCCGACCATCGCTACTCTCTTCCCCTCCGCCTGGAGCTTCTTGATTTGGGCGGCCTTTTCTTGGGGGAGAATCTCAGCCAATGCTCGATCGATCCCTGCTTCCCGGGCGATGGCTTCCGCCGTGCTCGTGTTATCGCCAGTGATCATGAGTACCTCCAGCCCCAGCTGTTGCAGGGCTCGCACAGCCTCTTTCGAGCCTTCCTTTAAAGTATCGGCCACCGCGATGACCCCTGCCACCTTCCTGTCCACTGCGAGGAACATGGCAGTCTTTCCTTCCGCGGCAAGCCGTTCGGCCTCATCAGTTAAGCCTCCCAGCTCAACTTGCTCATCCTTCATCAGCCTCAGGTTGCCCAGGAGGATCTCCATGTTCTTCCCCAGAGGGATTTCTCCGCTATCTACCTGAGTCTTGATGCCGCGTCCGGGCAGCGCGTTGAACCCCTGCACATCCCTTAACTTTAATCCGCGCGTTTCAGCCTCACGTACGATCGCCTCCCCTAGGGGGTGTTCCGATCCCCGCTCCGCCGCCGCAGCCAACTCCAACACTTCCTCCTCCTGCCAGCCACCAGTGACAAGAAGATCGGTGACCACCGGTTCCCCTTGGGTCAGGGTTCCGGTCTTGTCCAGAACGACAGCATTCAGTTTATGGGCCGTCTCCAAGGCCTCGCCGCCCTTAATCAGAACGCCGTTTTCCGCCCCCTTACCCGTTCCAACCATGATCGAGGTCGGCGTAGCCAGCCCCAGGGCGCAGGGGCAGGCAATAATCAACACTGCAATGAAGTTGAGCAGTGCATAAGTAAAGGCCGGCGTGGGGCCGAAGAAATACCACAGGATGAAGGTAACAACAGCGGTCCCGATGACAACCGGCACAAAGTACCCCGCGATGGTGTCGGCCAATCTAGCGATCGGCGGTTTGGAGCCTTGTGCCTCCTGGACCAATTTGACGATCTGCGCCAGTGCCGTCTCCTTACCAACCTTGGTCGCCTTAAATTTGAACGAACCGGTTTTATTGATCGTCGCTCCGATCACCTCATCGCCTTCGTGCTTCTCGCGGGGAATCGATTCTCCGGTGATCATCGATTCATCGATGGAGGAGGCTCCCTCAGCAATGATACCATCGACCGGGACCTTCTCCCCCGGTCGCACCACCAGAAGGTCCCCGACTGCAACCTCCTCGACCGGGACATCGATCTCGTGGCCCTCGCGGATAACCCGTGCAGTCTTGGGCTGCATTCCAATCAACCTCTTGATCGCCTCCGAAGTTTGGCCCTTGGCCCGAGCTTCCAGCAATCTCCCCAACAAGATCAGGACGATGATCGCCGCGGCGGTATCAAAATAAACGTGGGCTCCCAGGCCCTTGGCAACGAATAGGCCAGGAAAGAAGGTAGCCGCTAGACTGTAAATGTACGCAGCTCCTGTCCCCACGGCGATCAGAGTGTTCATATCCGTCGTTTTGTGTTTGGCGGCCCCCCAGGCTCCCCGATAGAACTGCCAGCCAACCCAGAACTGGACCGGTGTGGCCAGGAGAAGCTGGACCAGGAAACTGATTCGCTCGCTCGGGAATAGGGTTGGGAGACCTAAGAGTTGAGAATAGGTGAGGATGAAGATAGGGACGGTGAGAATAACTCCAACAATGAGCTTTCGCTTCAGTCCCTGATAGGCCCGCTTGTGAGCCTGCTCCTCCTGCTCCAGCGCGTCTTCGCCCCCCTCAATCTCCAAGACTTCATAGCCGACATCATGCACGGCCTTCTTGAGAGCGTCCGAGGTTACCGCACCGGGGATATACTCCACCGCAGCGCGCTCCGTGGCCAAATTCACACTGGCTTTGATGACCCCCACGACACCCGCTAAAGCATCCTCAACCTTCTTAACGCAAGAGGCACAAGTCATCCCCTGGATAGGCAAAATTATCTTCTCCACGCCGGCCTCATAGCCCAGTCCCTTGATGGTCTTGATAAAATCTTGCGGCCGCACCAGGGTAGGATCAAATCCCACGCTTGCCCTCTCCGTAGCCAAGTTAATGCTGGCCACTACCACCCCGTCCAGTGAAGAGAGGCCTTTCTCGAGCGTGGCCACACAGGAGGCACAGGTCATTCCGCCAATCGGGAGGTTGATCTTCTCCAGCCGGTGCGGGCTCTCAGCCTCTTCGACAGGTTTCGATAATGGGGTTTTAACCGCAGCTTGTGGATTCTCCCCATTGTCCGTCTCTACCTCATATCCGGTCTCTTTCACTGCCTCTTTTAGCTTCTCGATCGAGGTGCCATCTTGAATTTCTACCTCGGCAATCCCTTTCTCCTGAGAAACCGCAACTGCTACTACTCCCTCCACTCTTTTCAGGGCCTCGGTCACTGTCTTAACGCAGTGATCGCAGGTCATTCCCTTGATCTTTAACTCTATCTTAAGCATCGTCTTATCTCCCTAACCCACCCCCAGTGGGGGTGGGATAACCAATAATAACACCTTTCGTGCCATCAGTCAAGGGCGTCAAGAATAAGACCCTCTCTAGAACTAGCGCCGGCGCGTTCTGTGGAGGGGTTCAAGGATGCTACTGCTTGCGATTTTCCATCCCTTTGCACCTTTGGTATGGATCACGCAGGTGACAACAAGCGACAGGAAACTACGCAAAATTCAGCCCACGAGTAAATGTCATTAACGTATTCCGTTCCCTCCAGCTGTGATCCTGTCCAACGATCCACTCACTTCACTCTTGGAAACTCCTTCTGTATCTCTCGCGCACTTACTGCCTTCACTATCCCTACTACCCTTCGATATCGAGTACTTCGGCGAGAAACTTATGAATATGTGCACGTGGTCCGCATCTACTGCCAACACGGTCCTCCCTGGTCCGCCAGGTGTGCTCAACCTGCACCTCGCTCGGTAGTCTCCTTAAGCTGCGATACTTGCGCGCCGTCTTCTCGTCCATCCCCGCCTTTGCTGCAGCAATGGACAACGTCTTCTCCGTCTTAGAAAGCTTCACCTGTCTCGTGGACCCTGCTCCACCGGGATCAGTAACCTCACTTATTGATCCATGACCACCTAACCCCTTCTAATCTGAAGGTTAGACAGCCTAATCACTTCCTTCCAAAACGGGAATTCTAATTGTCGCCGGACGGGAGTTTTAGTTGTCGCTCATCAATTTACGAAACGAGAAAGAAGAAAAGCAAATCGTGGTTGATCGCGGGCGAGGCGATACGCGTTGCGCTGGGCACTGCGCTGGAGAAGCGCGGCATAAACGTGATTTGGCTCACCGCCAACCCGCAGGGTGGCAGTGATATCGACCGTGAATCTCTATTTCGTGTGTACACTGCCCTGCGGCGTTTGCGAGACACTGGGGTCTGCCCCCAACTCCACGCTGTTCATGTTGTGAGTTCATGGAGCTATCAGCATAAATCGCCGCCTGCGCGAGGGCGCAATAAGGATCCCTGGCAAGACCGGCAATTTGCCTTGAGGCGTGGCATCATGCCCGGTGCTCATCCCTTGCCTTGTAATTTTACAGTCCCTACAATTCTCCATCGTACAGAAAAGAGCCCACTAAGAATCGAGGAGCACATGGAAAAGTTTCTTTACCTATCACAACAGGAAGTTGCAGTAACAGGGCTGTCTATGCGCGATGTCATAGCTTCGCTGGAGGAGATGTTTCGTGAGATGGGAGAGGGCCGGGTCGAGATGCCTCCAAAACCAGGGATTCACCCATCCGGGGACGCGTTCATCCACGCCATGCCTGCCTATATTCCGCATCTGCATGCGGCAGGGGTAAAGTGGGTGAGCGCCTACCCTCAGAACAGGGAACGTGGCCTCCCCTACATCACCGGCTTGCTGATCCTCAATGATCCCGATACGGGAATGCCTCTTTGCGTGATGGATGCAACGTGGATCACGGCCAAGCGCACCGGAGCAGCGACTGCCATCGCTGCAAAGTACCTCGCTCGTCCCGATTCCAGAGTAGTGGGAATCCTCGGCTGTGGGGTGCAGGGAAGGAGCAATCTGGATGCGCTCGCCTCTGTGTTCCCATTGGAGAGAGCAATCGCCTACGATCCCGACCGAAGCGTAACGAAGAGATACGCGAGAGAGATGTCTACCATTGTATTTTACAGGTGACGGTCATGCCGCTGTCAAGTAGAATGTCTAGATGACGGGGGTGTGGCTCACGGGGTCCGCAGGCCTGCGAAGGTACTGCTCGGTTCTGAACTGCCGCCCCCGTCATCTTTTTCATCCAGTGTGTCTGTTGGAATGATGCGCATCCGTAAAGGATGGTCGCTCTGCGCAGTAGACGAGAACAACTGGATGAGCTCTCATCACTTTCCAAGGAGGTTACAGTGATGGATCCCCAGCTTCGTATCGGAATTGATGTTGGTTGCAAAGCCCACCGTGTAGGTATCGCAGATGCAGAAGGGAAGATCCTAGAGGAGTTTGACATCTCCCACACAAATGCTGGTTTCCGGGATTTCTTCCGCCGGATTGAGCACCACAAACAGGGGTTAGACCTGTCCGTGGCAGTGGCCATGGAAGGGTTCAATGGCTATGCCCGTCCCTTGGACCGGATGATACAACAACACGGGTACACGCTGTACAACGTGAACAACCTGAAGTTGGCGCGGTTCAAGGAAGTGTTTCCTGGAGCGGCGAAGACAGATGCGATCGATACCCGAAAGATCCTGGAGCTGTTTCACCTCAAACACCACTTACCGTTGGCTAAAGATGCGCTCCAGAAGGTAGTAGCAGTTCCAGTGGTCAATGAGAAGCTGAAGCGTCTCAGTCGCCGTCGTCGCCAATTGGTGAACGAGAAGGTTCGCGTAGTCAACCGGATACAGTCTGATATGCAAGCTGTCTGTCCGGAACTACTCGCCATCACGAGCAACGTCAGCAATCTCAAGTTCCTCCGATTGATCACATACCGTGATGACTTGACACAGCTTGCACGCTTGCAGTACACCACGCTGCTCAAGATGGCGGGAGTTGGTGAGAAATACGCATGCATCATCCAGGAATGGCAGAGAAAAGTAAGCTTCTCAATTGAAGTGGAATATGTAGGCCCGATGATCATCCAAGACGCCAACAGGCTCCTTGAGCTAGTGGAGCAGATTCATGCCCTAGACAAGGCGCTGGAGGGGCTGGCGGAGAAGTCACAGATTGCCCGCCGGCTGTCCAGTCTTGGTGGGTTTGGGAAGACGTCGATTACCGAGTTGGCGGGGGAGATTGGAACGCTGGCACGGTTTACAGGCGAATCCAGTCTGGCATTGTATGTTGGGATGAGCCCACTGACGCGCCAATCAGGAAAGATGCACCGAACCAAAAGCCCCCGGCAAGTTAACCAGCGGGCCAAGGCAGCGATGATGACAGCGGTAGCGCGGCATATTGGGTGTGTCCCTGAGTCAAGGGCCTACTACGACAAGAAGCGCGCCGAAGGGAAGACGCATAATCAAGCGATTCGTGCATTAGGACGGCATCTTGTTCGGGTCATCTGGTCAATGCTCATAAAGGATCGGGATTACGAGCTTCGGGAGGTGCGGCAATGACTTGAAAATCCAAGAGGGATGTTCAGGTCTTGCAAGTTAGCACTAGATCCTAGCCTCCCCTCTTTGTTCCAACCTGCGCAGACGGCGGCTGACGGTCGCATAGTGAATACCGAGAAACTTGGCGATCTCCCGCAGCGTGTACCCATAATCGCGGTACGCCTTCAGGATTCCTTCGCCCTCCACAGCGGAAGAGAACACCTCAGACAGGGGCGGGCGATCGATCATCCGCTGTACCCGCGGCACCTCGCTTAGCTTCACATTCGGCTTTGGGATGCTCTCGATAAACCTTTCGCTTCCCAGGTAGATCTGCCCCTTCAGATCCCCCCACGGGGATATCTCCAGCCCCTCCGAGACAAACCTCCGGTAAAGGTGCTGAGCTTCTCTCCTTTCTCCGGCGAATTGGCCGAGGATCCAATCAGTAGTGAGAAACGAAGGGGGTTCGCTCAGCCCGGCGGTAGCCCGATAGCTTGACGGTTCCCACTCACCCACCGCCTTAACCATCTTTGCCCGTACCGGGTTGAGCACGATATATCGGGAGAGCTCGAGCAGGTAGGAGTCCCTGTCTACAACAATCGCTTTGTACCGTCCTTGAAACACATGTCCTACCCGGTCGTGGCGGCGATTGAATGCTTGAGTGTAGGCCCCATTCAGTTGCCGCATCCCCCGGGAAAGGGTGGGATCGACCGTCTCGATCAACAGGTGATAGTGATGCGTCATCAGACAGTACGCATAACAGATCCAGTTGAACCGCTTCACTGCCTGCTCCAGTACCTGCAGGAACTTCTCGCGGTCAGCATCGTCCAGGAATATCTCCTGACGAGCGTTCCCCCGGGTGGTGACACGATACACCGCGCCTGGATATTCGATACGTAGCGGTCGTGCCATGTACCGACTATACCTCGATGCATGTTGGATTGCAAGACCTGACCCCATTTATCGCCAACTTGACAAGTAGTAATATCAGGTTTATAATATTTATCTGATAATTCTGATATTGCTGACATAAGGGAGGTTCCTGATGGAGAACGCTGTGAAACAAGACGCCCGCGGTGCAAAAGAAACCTGCGGTAATAGCTGCTGCCAAGTAGAGGCCGTGATAACTATCGATGCCCGCGGACAGATGGTGCTTCCCAAGGAGCTGCGAGATAAGGTGGGCATCCGCGCTGGCGATAAGTTGGTCATCACAAGCTGGGAGAAGGACGGCACGGTGTGCTGTCTGTCATTGACCAAGGCAGAAGCCCTCGCCGGTTCGATGCGTGAACTGCTCGGGCCGATGCACGGCGATATAGCATAAGGAGATTCATGTGGAAAGGATGAACGTTCACAAAGCGGTGCGGGAACGCTACGCCGTGCTAGCGCGGCAAGGGCCCTGTTGTGCGGGGACCACACCTCAAGGCGATGCAAGTTTGCAAGAGCGCACGAGTAAGGCGCTCGGCTATACCGAGGGACAACTGCAGGCCATCCCCGCCGGAGCCAATCTGGGCCTCGGTTGCGGAAATCCCACTGCTCTGGCTTCACTGCGGGAGGGAGAGGTCGTCCTCGACCTCGGATCTGGGGCAGGAATCGACTGCTTCCTCGCCGCGAACGTGGTCGGCGAAACCGGCAAGGTTATCGGTGTGGACATGACGGCAGAAATGATCGAAAGGGCGCGCGCAAACGTCGAGAAGAGCAATCGCCACAACATCGAGTTCAGATTGGGGGAGATCGAGAACCTGCCCGCTGCCGATGATTTCGTTGACGTTGTTATCTCCAACTGTGTCATTAACCTATCACCGGACAAGAGACGCGTCTTCAGGGAGGCCTATCGTGTCCTCCGACCGGGCGGGCGGTTGATGGTCTCCGATATCGTCCTACGAAGACCACTTCCCGAAGAGGTCATATCTTCGATCGAAGCATATGTCGGCTGTGTCGCTGGGGCAAGCCTGCTATCGGACTACTGCTCGGCGATCGAGGCGGCTGGGTTCCAAGGGGTGGAGGTTGTCAGCGAGACGTCGGCCGAAGCGGCCTTCCCCGATGCCGTTCCCCAGAAGATCGCCGACGAGACTGGGGTAGCGACCGAAGTGGTTCAACAGGCGACGGACGCCGTCATCAGCGTCAACGTGTGGGCGGAGAAGCCGTTGCTTCAGGCGCGGGGAGAACGGGAAGGATGAACGACTCGTATCCGGACGGGAGATTGAACCCCGAGGGAGCCCTGAAGAGAACCGTCCAGCCGTGCTTAATGTCGGGGCGGTATAAGTGTCGGATTTAAGGAAAGAGAGGCGAAAAAGTGAACAGCTTGATGAGCGTCATGGCGGAACTCGAACGATCCGGGCAGGCATTTGTGCTGGTCACCGTCGTCGATATAGCGGGTTCTGCACCCAGGCACACTGGTGCGAAAATGGTTGTCACCGCTGATTCCACGTACGGGACCATCGGCGGCGGAGCCGTGGAGAAGGAAACCATCGAGGCAGCGAGAGGAGCGCTTGCCTCAGGTGAGCCTAGGCTTATGGAGTTCACGCTTACACCCGAAGCGACTGGGATGGCCTGCGGAGGAGCCATGAAAATTTTCCTGGATCCGGTCAATGTTACTCCTACCCTTTACATCTTTGGCGCAGGGCACGTAGGATGCGCGTTGGCGGATTTCGCCGCGAAGACAAGTTTCCGGGTGGTCGTGGTGGATAGCAGGTCAGAGTGGGCAACCGCCGCACGCTTTCCAGGAGCCGCTGAAATACTAACGGGAGACTGTGTTGAAACGGCAAAAAACCTGCAAAGCAGTCCCGGCGACTATATAGTGATCCTCACCCATTCCCACGCATTGGATCAGGTTGTGCTGGCCGCTGTCCTCGAAAAGGAGTACAGGTACCTGGGCCTGATCTGCAGCAAAAAAAAGAAAGTCATCATCTTCAACAACCTGGAGAAAGCGGGAAAAAGCAGGAATCTGCTCGAAAAGGTACATGCGCCCATCGGGCTGGAGATAAATTCGGAAACGCCAGAAGAGATCGCGGTCAGTATACTTGCCGAGCTGATCCTTGTGCGCAGAGGGGGGAAGAGTTGATGGCCGAAACGTGCGTCTCCGCCCTATTCTTTCGCTCCGAGACAAGTACGAAGGGCCTCCTTTCAGCACAGGCGTGATCGCCGCGCAAAAAGTGGTGCGCTTTCCATGAACGATCAAGATAAATCATTACCGTGCATTATCCCCGCAGCGGGGAGATCCTCCCGGATGGGAAGGGCGAAG
Source organism: uncultured bacterium (assembly GCA_913009415.1). Classification (GTDB taxonomy): domain Bacteria; phylum Bipolaricaulota; class Bipolaricaulia; order UBA7950; family UBA9294; genus M55B144. The sequence goes on along the minus strand of CAJVYM010000003.1, from coordinate 41,004 downwards.
CAGCTCCTTCCGTTCGAAGGGAGCACTGTCCTGGATCGTATTCTGGACAAGGTGGTAGAAGCCGGCTTCACACCAGTTTTGGTGGTGGGCGGTCCGCACAAAGGAGCCCTGCGGAAGGCATTCTCAGGGCGCGGGATATCGATCGTGACCAACCCGGCACCCGAGCCGGGAGGGACCATCACGTCGATCCGTTGCGGGCTAGAAGCGCTCGGGACAGACCTGGAGTCACGCGATGTTGAAGAACGTTCGTGGCAATTAAGGGACCGGATGGAGCCATGCCAGACACCCACCTCAGATCCACTCTCACCAGCGGCCACACGCGTGCCAGGATTTCTACTTCACCCTTCCGATTTTCCGGCGGTTTCCGCGGAGACGTACACCCTCCTTCTCGACGCTATCCATGCCTCACCCGGATCGATCATCGTGCCCATCTCTTGGGTAGCAACCGGGCAGGGTGAGCACCGGCGGGATGACGAAAGCGCCGACGGGGTAGGCCTGCGGCGACGCGCTCACCACGGCGTGCAGAAGAGGGGACACCCCGTCTGGTTCCCGTCCACCCTCCTGCACGCGTTCATGGGACCACTCCCCGGAGGAGCTAGGGAGCTGCTCCGGATCTACAGCGATCTGGTCTGGGAGATCCCGGTGGAAGATCCGGGTGTGCTCTTAAACGTGGACACGCCCGCAAACTACGCGCAACTTTCGAGATTCGAGTCCTGAACCGGCGCGTTTAGTTACCGTACAGAAGCCAATGAGACGCCACACTATTTCCAGTGCTATTTCCGCGAAACCCTTGACTCCGTAGTATGGTACGGAATGTAGAATGCGCTTAGGTAGCCAAAGGAGGAGTGCATGGAACCTTTAACTATAGGGAAGGTCGCCCGTCTCGCCGGGGTCGGTGTGGAGACAATCCGCTTCTATGAGCGCAAAGGCCTCCTTGAGGAGCCGCCACGCAGGCCTTCGGGATATCGGCAGTATCCGGAGGAGACAGTTTCCCGGATACGCTTCATCAAGCGGGCTAAGGAACTTGGCTTCACGCTGAAAGAGATCGAGGAACTCCTTTCTCTGCGCGTCGATTCGGCCTCTGCCTGTGAAGACGTTCGTCAGCGGGCCGAGGCCAAGATCGTGGACATCAAGAGAAGGATCAGAACGCTTAACAACATGGAAAGAGCGCTCGCGAAACTGGTTTCAGCCTGCCAAAACCGTAGCCCTATGAGCAAGTGCCCGATCATTGAGGCGTTGGATCAAAGCGAAAAGCCATGAAAACTAGCGGCGATAATAGATTGATCGCCAGCTCCATCGCACAGGTGGGGGCTCTGGCATCGGCCCTCCTTGCATCAGTCTGTTGTTGGCTGCCGCTGTTGCTCATCGCCTTCGGAGTTTCCGGAGGTGCATTGGCGTCTCGGTTCACGGCCATGCGACCGGTGCTCTTACCGATCACCTTCCTGCTGCTCGCTCTTGCCTTCTACTTCACGTATCGCAAGCCAAAAGCCGTTACACGTGGAGATGACGACGCGGGCAAGGTCCGTGACGGGGAAGCATGTTGCAGTGTGACTCAGAAGGGCACTGCGGATGCTTCGCACCGTACGAAGAGGTTCACGTTCGGAAAATTCAACAAAGTCATGCTCTGGGTGGTAATGGTGTTCGCTCTCGGGCTTTCTTTCTTCCCAAACTACATGGGAGCGATTCTCGCCGCAGGTAGCACGAGAGCCGTCCCAAACGGCACTAACGTTATAGTGGTGGCCATCGAGGGCATGACCTGCGAGGCATGCACGACGGAGGTGCGAAACGCTATCGCTGGCGTACCGGGAGTGACAAACGTGGAAGTGAGCTTTGAGCACAAGGAAGCCCGTGTGGCTATTACCAAGGGCACACAAATACCCAAGGAGGCCATTCTCAACGCCATCAATAAAGCGGGCTATAAAGGGCGGTTTCGAAATGGAGGAAAATAACATGTCAAGCGAAAAGCACGAATCAGTGACGAGGGAAGGCCGCAATAGTTACTACCCCACAAGCGTGAGTAAGAAGTCCTCGACAAACGTCCATTTCGATTACGATCTGATCGTTATCGGTGGTGGATCGGCAGGCTTTGCCGCAGCTATACAGGCGCAGGAGCTCGGGGCAAAGGTTGCCCTGGTCAATGCTGGGATGATAGGTGGAACTTGTGTGAACGTTGGTTGCGTTCCCTCAAAGACGTTGATTCGCGCGGCTGATGAGGCCCATAGAGCTTCCTCGAGCCGCTTCGCGGGGATAGAGACGGACTCTCGTATTACCGATTTCACGGCCATAATACGCCAGAAGGACGAATTGGTGGAATCCCTCCGTCAAGCCAAGTATATCGACGTCCTGGCCGCCTACGAGAACATCGAACTGGTGGAAGGGCAGGCCACTTTGAGGACCGCCGACACTGTGGAGGTCGGTAAGCGTGCTATCCGCGCTTCGAAGATCATCATCGCAACCGGTTCACGACCCTGGATACCGCCCATTACCGGTTTGAGCGAGGCGAACCCGCTGACGAGCACATCCGCCTTTGCATTGGAGCGCCTTCCCGCTTCGTTGATCGTGCTAGGAGGGCGGTACGTCGCTCTCGAATGTGCACAGATGTTCGCCCGGATGGGAAGCCACGTGACGGTTCTTCAACGCAGTGACCGTATCCTGCCCACGGAGGATAACGACATCACAGAAGCCCTCACCGGCTACCTGCGCGAAGAGGGAATCCAGATAGAGACCGGCGTAAAAGTAGAGGAAATCACCAGGGATGGAAAGGGCGTCACCGTACACGCACAGGTCGGAGGGCGACCGCGTGCGTTCGCGGCGGAGCGTATCCTCTGCGCAACTGGGCGCAGGCCGGTCACGGAGGGGTTTGGCCTGGGAAAAGTCGGTATTCATCTCGGTGAAGACGGGAGGATCGAGGTGGATGAGGGCTTGCAGACATCGATCCCGGGCGTCTTTGCCGCCGGTGATGTGATAGGTGAACCCGCATTCGTCTATACGGCGGCTTATGAGGGGAATCTCGCTGCCAGGAACGCGTTGGCGGCCGAGCAGAAGACGCGAGATTACACCGCCCTTCCCTGGGTGATATTCACAGATCCGCAATTGGCGGGCGTCGGGTTGAACGAGAAAGAGGCCACTGCGGCCGGCCTTGAAGTGGAAGTGTCGCGCCTTGACCTGTCATACATCCCGAGGGCGATAGCGGCCCGCGATACACGCGGTTTCATCAAACTAGTCAAGGAGCGCGGTGGCGACCGGCTTCTGGGTGCGCGCATACTTGCGCCCGAGGGCGGAGAGCAGATCATGGAAGCAGCGCTGGCGATCCGTCATATGATCGGTGTTTCAGAACTCGCGGATGCCTTTCATCCTTACCTGACACAGGCGGAAGGGGTCAAACTGTGCGCCCAAGGATTTATGAAGGATGTGCGGAAACTGTCGTGCTGTTCGGCGTAAAGCCGGGAAGAAAATTGCGTCGTGTGCCTACGATCGAGAGGATCTCTTCTTTCACGCTTGTTGGAGCTTCTTAATCGTCTTCCACTCGATCGATGCGCATGATCACGTTTCCGGCCGGGTCGGGGCAGATCACCTTGTTTTCGCTCACCATCCAGTCGTCGGGGAGAAGCGGCCTTGTCCGCGCAGGAAGCTGAGGAAGGACCGCCTGCAGCGCGTACAGACAGAACGGCTGCGGCAGGTAGAGACTGCTCCCCCGCACAAGGGCGTAGTGCCCGCTTCTCATCCCAGCGGTGCACGTTCCCTGCACCTCGGTCACGCTCACCCGCAGGTCGCCGTAAGCAGGGGCAGGCACGGTCGCCGGTGGGAGCGGAGCGTGCTTAGGTGGTCGCTGTTCGATGCGCCAGATCACCCGCCCCTTGGGATCGGGGCACTGGGCCTCGTGCACGCGCCACAGCCAGTCTGAATTCTTCTCTTCATCGCTTATCCGCTCCTTGAGCGGCAGGAGCGGGAGGACGCTCTGCAGCGCGTAGATGCACACCGGCCCTCCACCGGGGAAGGACAGTCTCCCGTTGCGCACGAGGAAACCTCGTCCTGGAACCATGGGGACATGACTGGTGCACGTTCCCAACACCCGTTCCACGTATACCCACAGCTCGAACATCTACCCCTCCAATCCTAATTCCTGTAGTTTCCCCGCCGTGGGAAGCCCGGTCTTCTTGTCCCAGCCACGTGCGACGTAGTACTCGTCGAGCATTGGCTGAAGCTCCACCACCGACCCCGCGGATGGCGAATCGGGCGGTCCGGCCGGCTCTTCCAGGAACCGACGGGGCAGGGTGTCATCTGTCCGTCCGATTCCAAAGCGAGCGTTGATAAGCCGCTCGGCGTTCACGATCCTCTCCCCGGTCTTCCTCACGTCTTCACCCGTCCACTCCCAACCGGTGGCGGTGGTGAGGAGCTCCGCCGTCTCGTCCCAGTCCAACACTTCCATGTTATTGTAGGTGTTCTTGCACACCCCGAGGGAGTCGGCTACGGCAGCCATCTCTTCGTAGTGGGCGACGAGCCTCCCCTTTCCACGCCACGCCAACCGATCGGCGACATCGGGGATCCCGTAACGGCGGATCGCCTCATCGTGATCGCCGGAGAACTCAAACCACGGCTCGGAGCGGAGGTGATCGGCACCACGGCTGGCGACCGCATTCCCCAGGGCGTAGCCCTTCATCGCTCGCACGTCGGCCTGGAAGATCTCCAGGCCCTTCACCTCCATCGCGTATTCCGCGCCGCGACCGAGTTTCGCGGCAGCGGCGCGTACCCCATCGGCGAGCAAGTCACCAAACCCTTCACGGGCGGCTATCTTTTCGATCAGTGCGAGGATCGTCTCCCCGTTTCCGAAACGAAGCTCCAACCCGTCGACTTCGGAAGACTTGAGGATCCCCCGTTCCCCAAGCTCCATCGCCCAGGCAATCACCTCGCTCGTGGTGATCGCATCCAGTCCAAGGCGGTTGCAGCGGTCGATGGCGTACAGGGCGAGGGGAAGGTCAGCGTTTCCCACCCGAGCGGTGAACCCGGCGAGAGGCTCGTACTCCGGGCCCTCATAACGAAGAAGAGGAAAGCGGGGATCGTCCACCTCTATGATCCGGCTGCACGGGATGTTGCACCCAAAACACGCCTTCCCTCTTACCTTGTACAGTTCGGCGATCCGCTCCCCGGAGACTTCTGCGGCGTGCTCGAAGGTTCCCGATTGAAAGTGACGGGTGGGAAGCCCGCCAATAGCCTGCAGTTTAGTGATGAGCTGCGTCGTCCCCAAGCGGCTCCTTATCTCGTACTCCGGATGATCAACGATCCGCGCTCGCAGACCCCTGGTCGCGGCATCGAACCGGACTCGATCCGCTACCTGCACCCGTCCCGTCCCGCGTATGACCACCGCCTTCAGGTTCTTGGCGGCCATCACCGCGCCCATCCCCGTTCGCGCCGCCGCGCGGGTGAAGTTGGTAAACACCCCGGAGAAAAGGACCCCGTTCTCCGCTGCCGGACCGATCGCCGATACCTGAACGCGGTGGTCATGCAAGTCAGCCTGTATCGCATCTGTCGTATCTACGACGTCCTCCCCCCACAGATCGCGCGCGTCGCGCAGCTCGATCTCTCCATCGCGCAGAAGGAGGTAGATCGGATGGGGTGCCCTCCCGGTGATCACCAGTTGATCGACCCCGGCGAAGCGCAGCTCCGGTCCGAAGAAACCACCGGCGTTCGAGTCCCCGAGGATCCTCGTCTGCGGAGAGCGGGCGGAGATGTTGAACCTCGCTCCGCCGGGGAATGATGTCCCGACGAACGGGCCGGCCCCGAACAGGAGCGGTGCCTGCGGCGAGCGGGGATCAATATCAGGAGGTAACTCAGCGAGGAGGTAGGACATGTTCAGCCCACGCCCGCCGATGAACGCTGCGACATCGGAGGACGGGATCTGTTCACGACGCACTGCGCCGGTCGCAAGGTCGATCCTAATGCGGGTAGCGGCGCGATCCATCCTCTCCCTCCCGATCAGAAGTAGCTAAGCTCTAGATCGGTGCTCGCTGTGTCGAGCCGGGCGAGCTCATCCATGCTGAGGGACCAGTCGAGCGCGCCCGCGTTCTCCTCCACCTGCTCCGGCCTCTTCGCTCCGGGGATCGCGATGACACCATCTTGGGCGGTTACCCAGCGCAGCGCCACCTGGGCCGGTGTCGCACCGTGCTCGTTGCCAATATGCCGCAGAAGGTCGATCACCGGGAAGACTTGAACGAGGTTCTCCTCTCGGAAGAGTGGGTTGCGCTGGCGGATCTTATCTGCAGGGAGATGGTCGCGGTCGTACTTTCCGGTGACGAGTCCCTGAGCGAGCGGGCTGTAGGCGATCACCGTGATTGAGTGCTCTCGACAGTAGGGGAGGACCTCCGCCTCGATGTCGCGCTGGAGAAGGTTGTAGCGGACCTGATTGGAGATGATCCTACCCGAGAACGCTTCCTCTGCAGCACGCAAGAGCGGGACCGAGAAGTTGCTCACCCCGACGTAGCGGATCACCCCACGATCGACCAGCTTGGCAAGGACGTCCATCGATTCTGCAAGCGGAACGTAGGGCTCGGCAGCGTGAATCTGGTACAGGTCGATTTGGTCTATCTTGAGCCGTTTGAGGCTCTCTTCACAAGCACGGACCAGGTCGCGGGGCCTCAAGTGACGGGGGAGAACCTTGGTGGCGAGAATCACCTCTCCCCGGTGTTCGGCCAGCGCCTTTCCCACGATCTCCTCGGAACGGCCGTCGCCGTACACCTCGGCGGTGTCAAGCAGGTTAATTCCAATCTCTAAGGCCTTGTCGACCGTGGCAAGCGCCTCTTGTTCAGTGAAGTCCGCGCCGAATCCCCAGCCCTCTGTACCGTACTGCCACGTCCCCAGTCCAATCTTAGAGACCTTTAGATCACTTGTTCCCAGTATTGTATATTCCATTTTTCCTCCTATAACTTAAACCGATTCCAGATTAACACATCCGTAAGTGGTCTTCTTTCGCGCACGCCCAGTTCTTCCTCGCGGTGTTTCTCGGAGAGCTTCCCCGGATCTCCCGATCGAGCGATGACGACGAGAGCGATCAATACGTAATCATCAGGAATTTCGAGTATCTTCTTTACCACAACCGGCTTGAACCCCGCGATCGGGTGGGCAACGAGGCCCATCCCCGTCGCCTGAATCATCAGGTTGGAGACGGCCATGCCGCAGCCAAACAGGTAATAATCGCGCTTATCGGAGAGCTGGCAGTTAAGATCTGGCTTGGAAGCGACAGCGATGATCGCGGACGCTGGTGCGGTCCAGTAGTTTCCCTTGGGCATCGTCTCCTTGACTGCGGCGAGTGTCTCATCATCATCGATTGTCACGAACCGCCACGGCTGGTTGTTGAAGCAGGAGGGGGCGAGGTGAGCCGCCTCGATCAGAGTCTCGATCTCCTCCCGGGACACGGGAGCGTCCGACAGCGCCCTGCGTGCACGGCGGGCAGCAATCAGCGGGTTGATCCGCCGGTCTGAGTCGTACAGCGTGCGCAGCGTCTCCAGGACATCCTGCGCGTGCCCATCCACCTTCACCTTCTTCCACTGTGCGCGCACAATCCCTGTCCGATCGATCAGGAACGTCGATCTGAGGATCCCGTCGTTCTCCTTCACCGCGCCAAATGCGCGGGCGAGCACTTTGTTCGGATCGGAGAGCATCGTCTTAAGCGATTTTGCCTGGACGAATTTCGCCTGTGCCTCCGGCCGATCCGGGGAGACTCCGACAACGGTGGCGTCGAGCCCCTCGAACTCAGGTAATAGATTCGTGAACCCTTCCGCCTCGCGGGTGCAGCCGGGGGTGTTCGCCTTGGGGTAGAAGTAGAGGACAAGGTATCTACCTACGTAGCTTTTTCCTTTTCCCCCGTATAGTGCAGGTGCAAACTCAGTTACTTGATGAAATAGCTGCATGATCCCCTCCTAATCCACTAGCACCAGTATACTGGCCTATGGGTCTTTGTGCGTACGGGCGTTTACCAGCAGGAGCGGGATGGATGAGCGATGACGCAGGACATCGGCAACGCTACCCAGCAAGAACCGCTCCCAAGGATGGTGCCCGTGAGTGGCCATCGCGATAAGATTGCAATCCTCGGCTTCGGCCACCCTGATTATCGTCTCCGCCACTTCGCCTTCCGCTGTCTTCATGCGCACAGGCAGGCCATGTTCGCCTAGCCTCTCCGCGGTTTGATGTAGGCAGCGCTGCGCCTTCTCCCTCTCTTCGGTCAGCGTGTCCAGCGTATGCGCGTGAATCACCCGTAGGAGGAGCACCTCCGCCCCCGGGCGCGGGATAAGCTCCTCGACCACCTTGAGGACAGCAACATCGACGGGTGAGCAGTCCAGCGGCAAAAGAACTCTGATTATCATCCGAACCGCCCTCCAAACGTCTGATAGAGGAGCAACCCGTTGAGCACGGTCACCACCGCGCTGAGGATCAATCCTATCGCAAATTCCACCGGTCTGCTGGCGAAGTTTCCCATCACCTTGCGGCTGTTCACCAGAAACAAGAGCGGAAAGATGGTCAGCGGCAGCTGAATGCTCAGCGCCACCTGGCTCAAGATCAACACCCTGTAAGAATCGGTCTGCATCAGGATTACGACCATCGCCGGAATGGAGGTGACGACCAGCGCAATCCGGTAGAGCCAGGTACGCGGATCCTCCGGCCTCCCGAGAAAGCCGGTGATCACGTTCGTCTCAGCGAGCGACGATGTGATCGATGAGCTGATTCCGGCGAACAGCAGAGCAATCCCGAACAGTCCACCTGCTAGGCGGCCGGCGAGCGGGCCCATCGTGGCCGCCGCCTGTTCGATACTGTTCACGATCACCCCGTGTCGGTAGAACACGGCCGCGGCAACGATGATCATCGCCGAGTTGATGAGCCATCCAGCGAACATGGCAAGCGAGGTGTCGGCCAGTTCCATGCGGAGCAGCGACCGACGCTCTCCCTCGTTCTTCCCCCAATCGCGGCTCTGAATCACGTTGGAGTGGAGGTAGATGTTGTGGGGCATCACGATCGCCCCCAGTATCCCCACGATGATCAGGATGTTCCCTGAGTTGACCATCGGTACAAAGATGTGTGGGAATAGCTCCCCCCATGCCGGATTAACGAGAAAGATCTCGGCCACGTAGCACACGCCGATCACAACGAGGAAGAGGGCGATCATCCGTTCGAGACGGTGGTAGCGTTGGCTGAGGATGGCCACCGTTTCGATGATCACCGTGAGTGGTGCGCCGATCACCATCGGAATATGAAACAGGATGCGAAAGCCGATCGCCGCCCCCAACAGCTCCGCCACATCAGTGGCGAAACAGGCGAACACGATACTCCCTCCAAACAGAGCGACAAGTGGTGGAGAAAAGTGGGCGCGGATGTTGCGGGCGAGTGATTCCCCGGTGACGATCCCCAGTTTGGCGGACATGTGCTGGAACATGATGAGCATCAGCGTGCCCACCGTGATTACCCACAGGAGGCTGTAGTTGAACTGGGCTCCCCCCGCGATATTTGTCGCCCAGTTGCCCGGGTCGACGAACCCGATCGTGATCAGAAACCCCGGACCGAGGTACTTAAGCAGTCGGATGTTCCTCATTCCCACGAGCAACTGGCGCACCTGGGATCTCATCGGGAGCCTCTCCTCATAAAGTTAGCTCACACAAGGGCGAGATCTTCCGGTGCGCTTAAAATGAACGCGCGCCCTCATGTCCACGGGCCTTGGCCGCGCAGAACAGGGTTGTTGGCCGTTGCCGGTATGTACGATCAGCCCTATCTTCCCTCCACCATTGCAGCCTGTTTTCAGCCTGCCTTGACGTGCATCGGCTGGTTGCAGCAGACGAGCGTCCCAGCCCCGGACTTGGTCACTTTCACTTCCTGCCCGCAGATGTCGCAAACGTAGATCTTCCCTTCTTCCGCCATGCTAGAACCTCCTTGTAATTAGAGTTTGAGCGAACTTTCCCACAGGCCGTGGACATTGCAGTACTCGAGGGCGATCAGCTCGCTGAAATCGTCGAGCTTCGCGTGCGCTACCACGGTCGGGATTCCGTATGTTGGACCGAGGTCGAACGTGGCAATGTGCACCGCGACCCCGTTCTTTGCCCCGAACAGCACGATCCACTTGATGTGGTGCTCGATCGTGTTCGGGTGAGTCACTTCTTTGCCGACGGTGATCTTCACCGCGTTTCCGCCGCACTCTTTGCAGCTTACGAGCTCAATGACCGGGACGTGTTTTTCCTTCCCTTCCTGTGATCCGGTCTTGATCAGTTCTCCTAGTCGCATCGTTCCTCCTTTCTAGAACTTCTTGAACATTTCCCGCGAAGCGCCGCACACCGGACATTTGTTCGGAGCGTCCCCCTCAACTGTGTACCCGCAGACCGGGCAAATATAGACCTTGCCAATCTTGATGTCCTTCCCGGTATCGGCTTCCTTCTTTGCATCTGCGTACATCCGAGCATGGATCTTCTCTGCCTCCAGCGCATAGTGCGTGGAGCGGACCGCACCGGTTTCGCCTTGCAGTTCGGCGATCTTGTTGTACGCGGGATACATCTCTTCGACCTCGTAGGTCTCCCCGTCGATGCACGTCTGCAGGTTATCGGGTGATCCCTCAATCATCGAAAGCTCACGGTAGTGGTTGGTGGCGTGCACCTGCTCCGCGTAGGCGATGGCCCGGAACATCCGCGCCAGGTTACTCTTCCCTTCCTTCTCCGCCTGCTCGGCGAAGATGAGGTAGCGCATGTGCGCCTGCGACTCTCCGGCGAACGCCGCCTTCAGGTTCCCTTCCGTCATTGGATGCATATTTATCCTCCTAGTTTTCCTAACTGTTCCATTATCTCTCCCATATCGGGGACTTCGCTGATCGGATAGACCTTGGAGAACCGGACGATCCCCTCTTCGTCGAGGATGATCACCGCCCGCTCGGAGTAGCCGTCTTCTTCGCGGAAGATCCCGTAGGATTTAGCGACCGCACCATGCGGCCAGAAATCAGCAAGAAGACGTGTCTCCTTGAGATTGATCTCCTTGGCCCACGCGCTCTTTGCCGGGACGGAATCGACGCTTATCCCGAGCGCGACCGAGTTCAGTTTGTCGAACTGATCTTTGTTCTCCTCCAGCGCTTTCATCTGCTTAGCGCATACCGGGGTGAACGCCAGCGGGTGGAAGGAGAGGATCACTCGCTTTCCCCGCAACCCTTGCAGATTGACCTTCTTGCCGTGTTGGTCCGAAAGCACGAAAGCCGGCGCCTTCGTTCCAACTTTGATAGCCGACATCTAGATCGCCTCCTTTGTCATCGCCTGCTCAATCATCGTATCGATCACCTTTTGAAGTGATGCTGGCAGGCCATCGATTTTCACGTTCAGAAAGCCGCGGATAATGAGCGATCTTGCCATCTCTTCGGAGAGGCCGCGCGCCATCAAGTAGTTGAGCTGCTCGCCGGCGATCTTCCCCACCGCCGCCTCGTGCGATAGCTCCGTGTCGGGGTAGGTCGCCTTCAGCTCTGGGATGGCGTGAATCATCGCCTGGTCATCGAGCATGATCCCGTTACACTCCATGTGCCCCTTTGTATCCGCATTTCCACCTTCGATCAGCCCACGCGATATAACAGAGCTCTTCGTGGCGACGACGCGACTGACGATCTCCCCGCGCGCACCCTCCCCAAGGAGCCTGATCCTTCCACCGACATCGAAGAACGAGCCCTCCTTGGCGTACAAGATCGAGTTGAACCGCGCCGTCCCGCCCGATTTCACCGTGGCAAGCGGATTGGTGTCGATGTGTTTCACGCGGGTGAGGGCGATGTAGTTGGAGAGGTACGTGCCTCCCTGCTCAACAACGATCCCCGTTCGCGGCCGCACTTCCACCTCCGGGGCCCAATCGTGGACCATAGTGTAGGTAAGGGTCGCCCCTTTGCGCACGAAGATCTCGGTCACCGCGATGTGTTTACCGGCGTTACTGTACGAGGCGGCGGTGCATCCGGTAATCAGGTGAAGCTCGGAGTCCGGCTCTAAGACGATGATGTTATGCAGGACCTGCTCATTACGCTCTGCCTTGAGTAGGAAACAGGACTGGGCTGGGAATCTGATCTTCGCCCCTTCCAAGACATGGATGAAGTTTCCCGCCGGGTCATCATGATCAGCAACGTGACGGGTGAATTCATCGGTATCGGGGTTGACCAGGCTCCACTCGAGATCCTTCACCCACGGATAATCGACCCGTGCCTTGCGCATCGAATCCATCACCAGCTCGCGCTCTTTAGATGCTGCTACGCGAGCGGTGTCGTCTTCCAACAGGAACGATGCCGAGCGTGGGGTGTTCCCGGTCTCATCGTAGCCCACCTTGCGCAAATCTAGTTTATCCTTTGAGGAAGTCATGGATCTTCTCCTTTATCCGCGCCTCGGCAAGGCAGTTTCCAAACCCGTTCTCCGAGATCTGATCGAAGATGTCGAGCGGCGCTCCCGAGCACATGATCCGCCCGTTTACAAGGACGTAGCCGCGCGTGGCGTGCAGGTGCTTGAGGACGCTCCCGGTGTGGGTGACGATAATCCCGCCGACCGTTCGCTCCCTAATCGGGAGGTCCCGCTGAAAGAGGCGCTCGATCACAGCGGTGAGGAGCTTGAGGCTGTCCACGTCCACCCCGGACTCCGGCTCGTCTAAGAGGAGAAGCTTCGGCTGCTGCAACAGGAGCTGGAGAAGCTCGCTTCGCTTCTGCTCCCCACCGGAAAAACCGTCGTTTAACCCACGGTTGATGTGTCCACGCATTCCAAGCTGAGTCGCTTCGTCGTGGAGCTTGTCCTTGTCGATTCCAAGAGCTTTTCCAAGGGCAGCGAGGGATACATCGCGCACCGCCGGTGGCTGTTGGAAGGCAAGCCCTATACCGAGCCGAGCCCGTTCGTCTATCGCTAGATTCAGTATCGACTCACCCTCAAACCGTACATCCCCCGATGTCACTTGGTAAGGAGGAAGGCCCATAATCGCCTTGATCAGGCTCGACTTTCCAGTTCCGTTTGGTCCGAAGACGACGTGGATCTCACCCGGAGCGACGGTGAGGGTAACCCCGGTAAGGAGCGGCTTGTCACCGATCGCAACAGTAAGATTCTCGATCTCAAGAAGCCCCTTCATCATCCCTCCAGTTCCACCGCTAGGTCATCGCTCAAAAGGACGATGTGTCCCATCTCCTCGCGGATGATGTCGTCCATCTGAGCGTTTCCGAGCCCCTCCGGCACCAGCTCGCGAATCCCGAGGTAGAAGATGATCGAGTCCTTCTCCAGATCGATGGCCTTGCGGTAGATATCGACGAGAGACTTTCCCGCCAGGTCCGCTGCCGGTGATGCCCGGTAGTCGAACACCTTGCCATCGACGATCGCTCCCAGATAACGACCCGCCTCCCCATCGGGGTCAAACGACGCGCGTTCCTCGGGTTGACTTGCGCGCATCTCGGCGAATATCTGTTCGTGGTTGCGCTCCATCTCAGCCAGTTTCTCTAGCTTAGCCTTCTTCTCCTCGCCTGCGGTGATCTCCGCGGCGCGGGCGTAGTACTCCGCGCCGTTTCGCTCGATCTCCTCGGCCATTGCCAGTATCTCATCGATGTTGTAGTTGCGATTCATGGCTCATTCTCCCTTCATCATCCTGGCCAGTTCCTCGGCAAGCTCGCTGACCCTCAATAGGTCCTCCTCTCGCGGGAGTCCCTTTACCATCACCGGGTCGAGCCACTCAAGCTTCAACGCCGCTGTGAGGGACTTGATCGTCTCCGGAGCTTTGCCTCCCCAGCCGTAGGAGCCGATGACACCGGCGTATTTCAGCTTCGGACGCAGAGCCGCAATAAGGTACGCCGCGGAGACGACGCTTGGGTGTGGGCCAACAAGGACCGTTGGTGTCCCAAATACGACCGTTTTTGCTTCCACCAGCGCTTCGGCGAGCTTCCCGAGGTCGGTCACCGTCAGGTTGAACGGAGCGACCTCGATCCCTCGATCGACGAGGGCTGTGATCAGATGATCGACCATCACCTGCGTGCTCCCGTGCATCGAGACGTAGGGAAGAAGGACGAGGTTCCTCGGCTCATCGAGAACCCAATGCCGGTAAGCATCGATGATGAACTCAGGCTCATCGTACACCTGGCCGTGACTGGGGGCGATCATCGAGATCTCGTAGTCCTCCAGTCGCTTGAGGTGCTTACTGATCATCGTCTTAAATGGCATCATGATCTCCGCATAGTAGCGCTTGGCCGCTTCGTACACGCGTTCCTTGTCGGTGACAAAGAGCTCAGTCGAGGCGATGTGCGAGCCGAAGAAATCACACGTGAACATGATTTTCTCCTCGCGCAGGTAGGTGAGCATCGTCTCCGGCCAGTGCACCCACGGGGCGTATAGGAACTCCAGTGTCTTATCGCCAAGGCTGATCGTCTCTCCATCCGCTACGGTCGTGATCCTCTCAGGATCGATATGTAGGTGATCGACGAGCATCGGCTTCGCCTTAGCGCTAGTTAGAATCTGTACGTTTGGGTAACGTTCTAACACCCATGGAACGGAACCGGAATGGTCCTGCTCCACGTGCTGTACGATCATATAATCGACTTTTTCTACATCACGGAGCTGTGCTTGCAGGACATGAATCTTCTCCGGATCGACGGCGTCGATGAGGGCCGTCTTCTCGCTTCCACTTACCAGGTAAGCGTTGTAGCTTGTCCCATCCGGAAGCGGGATCAGTTCGTCGAACAAGCGCCGATCGAAGTCCTGCGCTCCAAGGGCCAACACTCCTGGTCTAATCTCCCGAGCATTCATTCTTCTCTCCTTAAAGATCAGGCTTCGCTGGGTTCTTCATCCGCGAAGGTTTCATAGCGGACAAATTCCGCTAGATCTTCGCGCCTCGTCTCTGTCTTGTGGTGAGGATTGTAGGCTGCTATCCCCACGGGAAGAAGGGCGATAACGCGCATCTCCTTAGGGATGCCCAGCAGTTTCTTGATCTTTCCCTCGATCGATCTGCGGCTTCCTTCGGAGTTGTAGACTCCTGCCCAGAAGGTGGCGAGACCGAGGGAATTGGCCACTAGCGCCATGTTCTGTGCGGCAATTGCCCCCGTCTCCACGAAGTGCTTGCTATCTCGCCATGGGTCGACGGCAATGGCGATCACCGCCGGCGCACCGCCGATCCCGGGGCCGGTGATACCGACATTTCCCCGGCGCGCCAGGGCGATGCGCTGTACCAGCTCTCCCAGTGCGCGTCGTTTGCTCTCATCACGGACCACGATGAACGTCCACGGCTGGGAGTTGGCGTATGAAGGCGCCCAGCGTCCCGCCTCCAATATCGTATCTAGCTGTTCATCGGATATTGCGTCTTCCTGAAAGCGGAAGATGCTGATCCTATCGCGAATCGCCTTCAACACTTCGTTTTCTTGCATCTCAATCCTCCTTTGCCGTGGTTGATACCAAGCGGGCTTAGCTCCTTTTCCTATGTTGCCAATATGCGAGCGATGTCCTCCTGTGGATCACCGATCAGTCGCAGGTCGTAGTTGTCCTGCAGCACCTTCAGGATGTCGTCGTTCACCCACGCCGGGAGGATCGGCCCGAGGTAGATTCCCTTGATGTTAAGCGACAGGAGCGACCACAGGATGGCGACCGCCTTCTGCTCCATCCACGATAGGATGAGGGTGAGTGGCAGATCGTTTACTCCCACGCCGAACAGGTCGGCGAGGGCGACGGCGAAGTCGATGGCCACGATCGAGTCGTTGCACTGCCCGAGATCGATCAGCCGCGGTATCCCCTCGATATCCCCCAGGTCGAGATCATTGATCCGGAACTTCCCGCAGGCGAGGGTTAGGACGACCGTGTCTTTCGGCAAGGCCTTGACGAATTCTCGATAGTAGCTCGCTTTCTTCAGCGGTGAGTCGCACCCACCGACGAGGAAGAAGTGGCTGATCTTCCCCTCTTCCACGAGTTTCTTGATCTTGTCCTTCAACGGAAGGAGGGTGGCGAGGGAGAACCCGGTGGTGAGCGTCACTTCCCCCGGTGCATCGGGAAGCTCGGGGAGGGATAGCGCCTTCTCTATCACCGCGGAATAGTCATAGCCTGAAATGTGCTTTACTCCGGGGAGCTTGGCCGGCCCGGTAGTGAACATCCGATCCTTATAGTCATCCTTTGGTAGCAACACACAGTTCGACGTCCCGAGGATCGCCGCCGGGATTTCAGAGAACAGCTTCTTCTGATCGAACCACGCCTTCCCCAGGTTTCCCACCAGGTGCTTGTACTTCTTCAGGCCGGGGTAGCCGTGCGCCGGGAGCATCTCAGAGTGAGTGTACACGTTGATCCCCTTCCCCTCCGTCTGCTTCAGCAGCTCCTCCAGCGCCTTCAATCCGTGTCCGGTGACGATGATCGCGTGTCCCTTAACCGTCCCTGTCGGTACTTGCGTTGGGACGGGTTCACCGTACGTGTCGATGTGCGCCTTCTTGAGGAGGCGCATCGTGCGCAGGCTCGTCTCCCCCGCCTCAATGGCGAATCGGACGAGGTCGTCAGCGTCGAAATTAACGTTGGTAAACGTCGTGTAGAAGACGCGCTCCAGGAACGCGTCAATCTCCGTATCGGTATACCCGAGTTCGCGTGCGTGGTACAGGTACGCCGACAGCCCCTTGGTGGCAAGGAGCAAATTATCCTGCAGCCGGGCGACGGTCGCCGTCTTTCCGCACACTCCCTGCACCGTGCATCCGGTTCCCCCCACGGTCTGTGAGCATTGGTAACAGAACATGTCCAGTTTTTCAGCCATTATGCCTCCTTAAATATCATCGAGGAGTCTCTTTTCTCCCTCGATCGCTTTGATCTTCGTGATATCCTGGGTGACCTCGAGCGTTCCCAGGTACACCCCAGACTCTCCTCTCACCGGTAGATAGCGGATATACACCGTCTTTCCGCCCTGGTTGATCCAAAACTCCGCCTCATCGCGTTCACCGTTCTCGAACTCCTTCAGTATCCGGTTTACAGCCGCGATGCTCTTCTGCGGATGACAATTTTGCACCGTCCGGCCGATGATCGCCGGGCTCCTCACGAACACACGGTCCGGCGCTTGATTGAAGTAACGGACGCGGTCGTCCAGGTCGATGAACGTGATATCAACCGGCAAGGTATCGAGGACCGCAGAGAGTTCTTTGAGCGATAGTGATCCGGCGGTGAAGTTAATCTCTCCATCCGCGGCTTTCTCTTCATCCGTCAACAGCGGGGCCGGGGCGATCTTCGATACGAACGGGGTGTATCCGATTCCGTCGAATTCCTTGCGGATGCGTTTCCATTCTGCGTCGGTGATCACGTCAATGGCGCTTGGAAACAGGATCTTTCCTTCTTTTTGAAAGTGGGAAGAGAAAATCTCGTAAAGCCCGCGCGCTCTTGTCTCCAAGAGTTTTCCCCGCGTACCCGATTCGACGAGAGAGATGAGCGCTTTGCGCTCGGCGCGGATGCGATCGTGCTCCATCCACATGATCGCTGGCGGCTCGGTGATCCCGTGCTTCTCCAGGTAAGGGAAGAGCACGTTCTCCTCGCGTTGGTAATGAACTTCCGTGTCGGCAAGTTTCGCCGCCAGCCCTTGGAGTTCATCTGTATCTTCGGAGCCATCGCGCGCGAGCTTCCAGATACCCTCGGAGGCCTGCAACATACCGCGGTGTTCCTCATACAGGATGTGGAGCGGGTGCCAGTCGGGGAGGTCCGGTTCTTGGGAGAGCGACTCCTTGAACATGGCCATGTGCACGTCGCACAGACTCATCAGTTCCTCTCGCGGTGTCCCCTCCTTGACGAGCTCCGCCTCGATCTGCGAGATCTCAAGCGGGGTGACTTCGCCCAGCAATTCCTTAAACTCTTCCTTCAACGCTTCTGCTGATTCTCCCGCATGCAGGCGTGAGAGGATCTTGCGCAGCGCATCCTTCCGTTCGTTTGATATCAATTCGCTCATTGCTCCTCCTTTGCAGCATCCAGCTTATCGGCCACTGACCCGATCGTTGTCTCTTCAAGAAAGCGGATGATCTCATCGCGCAGCGGGTCCCATACATCGTGCAGCGGGCATCCCGGGCGCCCAGGGCAGGGATCAAGCTCAAAGACGCACTCTTCGAAGTATCCATCCCCTTCGATCACCCGTACCACGTCTGCCAGTGAGACCTCGCTTGGGTCACGGGCGAAGCTTATCCCGCCGGTCTTTCCCCGCATCGATGCCAGGATTCCGGCGCGCACGAGTGGGGGAACCAGCTTGGCGAGGAAGTGCGGTGGAATCCCCCGCGCCTCAGCGATCTCCTTGACTCGCATCTGCCCGTCTTGCCTGGCCAGTTCAACCAGGGCGATCACCGAGTACTTCGTGGTCAAGGAGTAGAGCATCATTCCTCCAGATAAAACGATCTTTTTATCCCTTTATTGTACCAACAACCTTCTCTTTGTCAAGAACGGAGCAACGTTGCCAGTATTAGATGCTGCCGCTAATCCTACTGTTTCTCGAACATGTCCTTACCTACACCGCAATCGGGGCAGACCCAATCCTCGGGTAGATCCGCGAATGACGTCCCCGGCTCGATGCCGCTCGTCGGGTCCCCATCCACCGGATCGTAGACATATCCGCACACTGTGCATACCCACTTTTCCATCTTTACTACCTCCTTTTGCGCATGTTTTTTCTGTATTCGTTATACGTCAACGGTTCTCCATCCTCTTTCGTTCCGGCTCGATCGACCGAGGCGACGAACAGGGTGTGCGTCACCAGATCCACCGTGAACTCAGGTAACACCGTGCACTCGTAGAATGCCTTCGCATCCGGCAGGATCGGCGCCCCGTTCTCCCCCTCTTCGTAGGGGAAATCGGCGAACTTGTCAACATTACGGCCAGACTGAAACCCGAAACGCCTCACAACATCCGCCGCTTCGGAGTCCTCGCGATCTATTGTGTTTAGCATAAACTTTCCCGTCTCTACGATCATCTCGTGGGTGAGGGATTTCTTCCCCACTCCGATTGCTATCCGCGGTGGGGCGTTGGTGATCTGCATCGCCGCGTCGAGGCACTGGCCATTCGGACTGTGTCCGGTCGCCCTCCCGCCGCGAACGGCGGTGAGGACGTACAAGCCATGGGTAACCTCAAACAGAGCTTGGTTCAGCCCACCTGAGTCCGTTGTAATCTTGAACTCGCTCATGCTGCTTCCCCCTCTGAACTTGGCGCTGCCGCCGGGCGTGCACCCAGCTCACGGTCGACCATAACAAGACCGTGACCAGAATCGCCTATCCGTTCCAGGAGTTCTACCACCTTGCGTGTGGAGTCTTCCTCCTCTACTTGCTCGGAGACGAACCACTGCAGCATGATCTTCGCCGGGTTGTCGTTCTCCTCCTCGGCGACCTTCACCAGGTCGTCGATCGTTCCGCTGATAAACTGTTCGTGAGCGTAGGCCGCCTTGAACGCTTCGAGCGGTGAAGCCCACTCCTTCTTCGGTTGAGCGAGCGGGAGGAGTTCAACGCGCCCGCTGCGTTCGTTGATGTGGCTGAAGAAGCGCATCGCGTGCGCGATCTCCTCCTGCGTCTGCACCGTCATCCAGGCAGCCATCCCATCCAGCCCCTCGGCATTGAGATAGGCAACCATGGAGAGGTAGAGGTACGCCGACTCCAGTTCATGCTTGATCTGCTCGTTCATCGCGTCCTGCATTCGCTTTCCAATCATGTTGTTCCTCCCTATTGCTTCTTGTGGCAGAACCACCAATCGTAGCAATCGTACTGGGTAACGATCTTCTTCGCCGCATCCACATTGTTCGGTGGTGGCACGATCACGTCATCTCCGATCAGCTCGTTATCCGGCCAGTTAGCGGGAATAGCGACCCCGTCACGATCCGCGATCTGGAATCCCTTGATCATGCGCAGGAACTCGTCCATGTTTCGCCCCAATTCCTGTGGATAGTACATGATCGCCCGCACGATCCCCTTGGGGTCGACGATGAATACCGCGCGCACCATGTTCGTCCCCTTCCCGGGGTGAATCAGACCGAGCTTGGCGGCGATCGCCTCCGTCCCGGTGATAATCGGGAACTTGATATCGACGTTTAAGTTATCCTTGATCCAATCGATCCACTTGATGTGGGAGAAGACCTGGTCGACCGACAGGCCGATCAGCTCCGTGTTTAGATCCTTGAACTTCCCGTAGCGCTTCTGAAATGCCACAAACTCTGTTGTGCAGACCGGGGTGAAGTCGGCCGGGTGGCTGAACAGCAGGAACCACTTCCCTGCGTATGCCCCCGGCAACGAGACCGGCCCTTGTGTCGTCTGAACCTCCATCCGTGGGAATGAGTCCCCCAATAGAGGCATCTGCATCCTGTACTCCTGATTCTTGTTTTCCATCATCGGTCTCCTATTGCTTCTTATTGCGGCTTTCGCTCACCAATTTTCACCGAGGATCTCGAAGTATGCTTGCGGATGTGCGCAGGCTGGACAGACTTCCGGTGCCTCTGGCCCCGTGTGGAGGTAGCCGCAGTTACGACACCTCCAGACGACCGACTTGTTCTTATTAAATACCGTTCCTGCCTCGACGTTTGCCAGCAGGTCGAGGTAGCGCTTCTCGTGCTGCTTCTCCGCCACGGCGATTGCTTGGAACACTTTGGCGATCTCGGTGAACCCCTCCTCGCGAGCAACTACAGCAAACGAGGGGTACATCTCCTCCCACTCGTAGTGTTCTCCGCCTGCCGCCGCCTTCAGGTTCTGTGCCGTAGTCCCGATCACGCCGGCGGGGAACGCCGCCTCGATCTTCACTTCGCCCCCGGTAAGGAATTTAAACAGCCTCTCTGCGTGTTCCTTCTCCTGGTTGGCCGTCTCTTCAAATATGGATTGTATCTGAACGTATCCGTCCTTCTTCGCCTTGCTGGCAAAATAGGTGTAGCGATTCCTCGCCTGTGATTCCCCGGCAAACGCCGTCAGCAGATTTCTCTCTGTACGTGATCCTTTCAACTCCATAACCCTCCTCCTTATTGTGGTCTTTCTCTGTTCCCCACGAACCCCACGAACTCACTTCTGGCAACCGGGGCAGAAGTACGTCGACCGCCCCGCCTGTCTTATGCGTACAATCCCTTCCCCACAGCGGGGACACTTCTCTCCCGCGCGCCCGTAGACCGCGAGCATCTCTTGGAACTTGCCGTAATCCCCGTAGGCATCGCGGTAATCGGAAACGCTCTGTCCAAAAGTCGTCCCGGCGTTTTCTATCGCCTGACGCAAAATCGATCTGATGGCGCGATGTAGCTTCCCAGCCTCATCCTCTGAGATGGTGTTCGCGATCCTGCGTGGATCGATCTCCACTCGCCACAGCGCCTCGGACGAGTAGATGTTCCCCAGACCGGCGATTCTCCTTTGGTCCATCAGCAGCGGTTTGATCGGCGCCCGGCTGCCGGCCACGATTTTGTGCAGCTTCCTTGCGGTAAAGTCACCTGTGAGCGGCTCCACCCCCAACTCATGCGGAAATCCGTCCATCGAGTATTCGGCTGTACCGAGGCGACGCGGGTTGATGAAGTAGATCTTCCCGCCATCCTCAAGATGGATGATGAAGCGCGTGTGCTTCTCCTCGGCCGCGGAGCGCATAAGGGCGAGCCGGCCGGACATGCGCAGGTGAACGATGAGCGAACCACCACCGGATAGCTGGATGCTGATGTACTTGCCGCGGCGGGAGACCGCCTCGATTGTTCTGCCCGCGATCTTATCCTGTGGCAGATCGAGGCGCTGATCGAGCACATCGATACTCTCGATACGCGATCCGACTGTTGCACCAAGTCCTCGCACGATTGTCTCCACCTCGGGAAGCTCAGGCATCATCCCTCCCACTTGCCTTTGTCTCTTGATCCTTTCTCGCAGAATTCTTGGCCCCTTTCTCGCGGCAACGCGCGCATACGCCGTAGATGTAGGTCTGCACCGACTCCACCTGATGACCATCGACAACGTCCCCTTCATGTACCGCATGTGGGAGGTCGATGTCGTACACCCTGCCGCAGACGCGGCACATAAAGTGCGGGTGAGGCGAGGTCATGATATCGTAGCGCGCCGCCTGGCGGGCGATGGTCAATTCCCTGATCGCTCCTGCACGCTTCAGAGCGTCGAGTACGTTGTACACAGTCGCCTTGGAGAGAGATGGAAAGCTGTCCTTAACCCCGCGATAAACCTCATCAGCGGTCGGGTGAACGCGGTTATTCTCCAGGAATTTTAACACAGCTACCCGCTGAATCGTGGGGATGAGTCCTAGCTTTCGTAGCTTCGTGGAATGCTCTTCGTGGTTCATATTGGAACTATTATAAACTTAGAACGATTAAAAATCAAGGTCCTAATCATGCATCCGCCGCTGGATGCTCCCGTCATCTCGAGGTAGACTTGTTTTACGGAATTTATCAATCGATCGTGAATAGGGAGAGTAGATGAAGTTCCCAACGCATAAGACTAAGATCGTCTGCACCATCGGCCCAGCATCCGATGAGCAGCGGGTTCTCGAACGGATGATCCGTCAGGGGATGGATGTTGCCCGTCTCAACTTCGCTCATGGGGATTTTGAGAGCCATTCACGCTCCATCAAGCGGATCCGCGCGGCAGCGAGGAAGGTTGGAAGGCGAGTTGCTATCCTGGCCGACCTGCCCGGGCCGAAGATGCGTGTCGGTGAATTGGCTGTGGAACCGATACAGCTTGTGCGTGGGCAGATGATCACGCTGACGAGTGAGCGAGTTCTCGGCGACGCCGAGCGAATCTCTGTCAGCTTCCCCGGATTGAGCGTGGCGGCACGCCCCGGCGATGTGATCTTCCTAAATGACGGTTTTATCAGGCTCAAGGTGGAAGAGGCGGACGGGAATGAGGTCCGCTGTCGCATCGTGGTCGGTGGGGAGCTGCGCTCGCATAAAGGGGTCAACCTTCCTGGCACGGACCTGGGGATCAGCGCGGTCACAGACAATGATCGCCGTGCCCTCGAATTTGCCTTGGAGCAGGGAGTGGATGCGATCAGTATCTCTTTTGTGCAGGGGCCGGAGGACATCGAGACGGTGCGAGGGATCGCATCGGCGCACGGAAAGAACCCGTTCGTGATCGCCAAGATCGAACGCGCGGTGGCTATCCGTCGGATCAAGGCGATCATGGAGGCGACCGATGGGATCATGGTTGCCCGTGGTGACCTCGGGGTGGAGACCCCGATTGAAGGGATCGCCATCCTGCAGAAGCGATTGATCCGTGAGGCCAATCTCCTTGGCAAGCCCGTCATTACCGCCACTCAGATGCTGGAATCGATGGTGGCAAACAGCCGCCCCACCCGTGCCGAGGCGACCGACGTCGCCAACGCCATCCTCGATGGGACCGATGCGGTCATGCTCTCGGAGGAGTCAGCCGTCGGCGCCTATCCGGTGGACGCGGTGGGGATGCTCGCGCGCATCGCTAGAGCGACGGAAGGGAATCACTCCGATTACGGGTTCAACGATTACCTCTCCCCGAGCGCCTCTGCCGAAGCGCTGATCGAGGAGACGATCGCATCGAGCGTGGTGGCCATCGCACGCAGGCTTCATCCCCGGTTGATCGCCATTCCTACTCGCACCGGGGCCACGGCACGCCGCGTGACGCGCTATCGGCTACGCCCGTGGATCCTGGCATTAAGCCACAACCGTGCCACCTGTCAACAGCTCGCCTTCTCCTACGGGGTTTACCCCGTCTACATCGAAGGGGACAGGCACGATTGGCACAGCATCCTGGCTGATTGGTGTGACCGGGAGAATATCACGCCGGGGATCGTGGTGATGACGCAGGGCTCGTCCCGGCGCAATCCGGAGCGTACAAACCAGATAGAGGTCTTCTCCTTGGGAGAGGACGGCATGGAAGAATGAGTCACCCGTAATCCGCAAACACAGATTGTGACAACTGCGCAATCTGTGATAATCTATGCGGTTTATGAAGTGAAGGAGGAACGATGGATACAACAATTCAAAGACTACACGCCCGCGAGATTCTCGATTCGCGCGGCAACCCCACCGTCGAGGTGGAATGCACCCTCGCTTGCGGCACGTTCGCCCGCGCCGGCGTCCCTTCCGGGGCATCGACCGGCGTACACGAAGCCGTGGAACTGCGCGATGGAGACAAGAAGCGCTTCGGCGGCAAGGGCGTCTTAAATGCAGTAACTAACGTCAACAAAGAGATCGCCGCCAAGGTGGTCGGGATGGACGCGCGAGATCAGGCGCTGATCGATGAAATGATGATCGCCCTGGACGGCACGCCCAATAAAGGGCGATTGGGCGCAAACGCCATCCTCGGAGTGTCGCTTGCTGTAGCACGCGCCGCGGCGACCGCCGCTGGCATACCCCTGTATCGCTACCTCGGTGGTCCCACGGTGCATCGCCTCCCCGTTCCCATGATGAACATCATGAACGGCGGCGTACACGCCCATTGGCAGGGCGCGGACTTCCAGGAGTACATGATCGCCCCCTACGGAGCCTCTAGCTTCCGCCAGGCCCTGGAATGGGGAGCGGAGGTCTACCACGCCCTGCAGTCGGTGATCAACAAGAAGGGCATGAGCGTTGGCGTCGGCGACGAGGGCGGGTTCGCCCCGCACGTTTCCTCCAACCATGAGCCGCTGGAGCTGATCGTGGAAGGGATCAAAGCGGCCGGCCTTGAGCCGGGGCGAGACGTCGGCGTGGCGATCGACCCCGCTTCGAGCGGCTTCTTCGAGGACGGCAAGTACCGTTTGCGCACCGAAAACCGGAACCTATCCTCGCAAGAGATGGTGGACTACTACGAGAAGCTGGTGAACGACTTCCCGGTTGTGCTACTCGAGGATGGGATGGCGGAGGACGACTGGGAGGGCTGGAAACTGTTGAACCAGCGCCTCGGGGGTGTCATCGAGCTTGTCGGTGACGACCTGTTCGTGACAAACGTGGAGCGCATCGAGCGAGGAATCCGCGAGAACGTGGCCAACGCCTCTCTCATCAAGCTTAACCAGATCGGCACCCTTACCGAGACGGTCGCCGCGACGCGGTTGGCGCAGTTCAACGGCTGGGGAGCGTTCGTCTCCCACAGGAGCGGCGAGACGGTGGATAGCTTCATCGCGGATCTCACCGTGGCCCTCGACACCGGGCACCTCAAGACCGGCGCTCCGGCTCGCGGTGAGCGGGTGGAAAAATACAATCAGCTCATGCGAATCGAGGAAGATCTGGGCAGTGCCGCCACCTATGCCGGCAAGGAGGCCTACGTCCGGCCAGTGCGGTTCTGATCGCCGCAAGCCCTTCACGGCACGAGACTGTAGAATAGGAGCGGAATACCATGGCTGAGGAAACAGTGCGATTTCCGATCGCCACACTGACGTTGAATCCAACACTGGACGTGAGTTACACGGTCCCCAGACTGGTCACCGACCAGAAGGCACACGCCACGGGCACCCGCTACGACCCGGGCGGCAATGGGGTGAACGTCGCGCGCGGCCTGGTCTCACTAGGCGTGCACGCGCACGCCTGTCTGATCACCGGTGGAGAGATCGGCACGCTACTCACGCGCCTCCTCGCCGACCACGCCGGCTACCTCCATCCAGTTCAAGTGGCTGACGAGACGCGCATCAACTGCACATTGCTACAGGAGGATCCGCCACTGCAATACGAGGTGGATGGGGTCGGCCCCAAGGTAACCGATGAGGTGATGGCTGAGATCTCCGAGATCTTCCTGCACTTTGCTCAAGATGGGATCGGGGTGTTGACCGGTTCCATTCCCCCGGGAGTGCACCGCGACGTGTACGCGAAGCTCACACGGCAACTTCAGGAGCATAATGCCCGCGCGGTGGTCGATGCGCAGAGCAGTCTGCTGCAGGAAGCCTTGCCGCAGCACCCTTACCTCATCAAGCCGAATCGCTATGAGTTGGAGCTTCTCTGTGGGCGCAAGCTTCCGAGGATCGAGGATGTTGCGCGCGAGGCGCAGATCCTTCACCAAGAAGGTGTCGAGCACGTCTGCGTGTCGCTTGGAGGAGAGGGAGCGGTTTTCGTCGATGATAGCGGCACCTATTTCGCAGCCCCTCCGCAGGTAAATGTTATTTCGACTGTGGGAGCGGGCGACTCCATGGTCGCCGGGCTGATCTTCACGCTAACTCAAGGGCAAGACTCCACGGATGTCCTGCGCCTTGGCCTCGCGTGCGGAAGCGCCACGGCGGCAACACCCGGAACGCGCATCTTCACTGAGCCGGAAGCACGCGCCCTGATGGATCAGATCACCGTTGAAAGATTGAAATAGCTGGATTTGTATTGTTTGAAAAGGGTGGCTCAAGGAGAAACTATCAAGATCTTCGCAGAGAAGAAAACTTTTCACCACAAAGGACACGAAGAGCACGAAGGTAAAGGCCTAAAGCGCTGAGGGCTACGTTACCCAAGCAAAGTATGGGAGACCACTTTGGATATCTCCTCCTTTTATTCTTCGTGTCCTTCGTGGTGACTCCTTCTTGTCATCAATCCCGTACGAACTAGACTCTTCGAACAAGCAGCTCAATAGATAGGTCACGAATGACATGAATCGGGCGAAACTCATCCCCTGTTCGCGTGTAGAATAGGAGATCGCTCGTTTGCAAACGGGCAGAATTCTGTTTATAACTGCCTAACGGTCGAGAAAACACGGAGGTGGTAGGGGTGAAGAAAGCGTTATTGCTGGCTGTGTTGGTTGTTGGCTTGATGGGGGTTGTGGCGGCGGCGCAGTGTAGCTGTTTTGCACCGCCTGTCGGTGATGAGCCGACCTGTTACACCGGATACTGGCAGGGAGTTGATGTTGGTTTCAAACTTGTCGTTCCTGGCGAGTATTTCTCGCAGTGTCCCGTTCCGGAGACTCCGTTTATCACCGGATGGCGAGTGGAAGCACTCGATGGAACGATCATCTATCAGCAGCAGTTCGACATGCCGAAGGGGCACAACTATGAAATGCTCTGGGATCAGACAGATGAGCACTGCAATCAGGTTCCACTCGGCATCTACCGGCTAGTCATTCAAACGACGAGCACTGGTGAGATTAAGAATTACGTCAAGATCCAGGCCTGGCCCGGTCAGGCGAACCCGTGCAACTGCTGCTGCCCGCAGATCGATACGAAGCCATGCTGCATCTCACACAGTCCCTACATAGAGATCGCTCGCTGCACCGGTCGACCCTACGTGTGGGGATCGATAACCATTCGCATTCACGTAAATCTTGGTGTCAGCTCTTCTGGTTGCGGCTGTCCATAAAGCAGAATAATTTCGCGAGAAATACATCGGGGCGGTCAAGGAGCAACGGTCGCCCCGATTCTCTTTGGTGATTCTTAGCTCTTGTTCCGAGTATCACGAGTAATCGATGATTTACACATCAAAGACCTTAAAATGCTTCTTCTGTTATTTTAGTTTCTCCCTATTCACACACTTAACGTGCTTCCGAAATCAGGGGTCTCGGCGTCAAAGGGTGACTGATGATATGGTCTTCCTTGCAGTGGATAGCATGATCATCACCGGGTTTCATATGAAGTACATTGCAGATTCTCTGCGGAATTACAACCTGTCCCTTACTTGGAAGGCGTGTCCTACCGATAACTATACGCATAGCAGCACCTCCTGAGCATTCAAGTCTTGCCCTTCGCTTCACCACTTGCAAGACCTTGCAAAAGGCGGGGAACACATGTCAGCTTCCAAGGAACGGATGCCAACTGGATCAGCCTTCATCTTTTACTTGACAGAAGCGACATATCGAGAATAATATAGCGGTCAACATGAAACAACCTGAAGATAAGATCCAACTAGAGATACCAAAGTTCAGGCCTAAAAAACCGGCTCGCTTCTCCCGCCATCCACAGCCCGGGTACACCATAAATGGCAAGATATAGATAGAGAAAGACGGCGAGCTTTATGTCGGCTGGGGAAGGGTGATATTACTGGAACGAATCGATAAGTTTGGCTCAATCGCGGAAGCGGCTCGGTCGATGAAACTGGCTTATCGTAATGCCTGGCTTTGGGTAGAAGCAATGAATCGCTTGGCGCCAACACCATTGGTGGAAAAGAACGTTGGTGGATCCAGGGGAGGATATGCAAGGTTAACAGAGGAAGGAAGAAAGGTGATTGACTACTACAAGGGATTGCGATCTAGATTTGGGGAGTTTCTGAAGCAGTTCGACGCTAATTTTTGACCGCCGTTATATCGATAAAAATATAGCCGCTTTGAGGAGCAAATTTCTTTATCGCAGGCAGTAAAGATGACATAGGAGCATCATCATGCTACGGAAGGTTAAGGTCGAAGAGGCGATCGGGATGGCATTAGGTCATGATGTGACCAAAGTCGTCCCCAGAAAATTTAAGGGCGTCGGTTTCCGCAGAGGGCACATTATTAAGGAAGAAGATATCCCTGAGCTGCTTAATATCGGTAAGGAACATGTTTACGTTATGGAATTGGCGGAGGGAGAGATCCATGAAGAAGAAGCGGCGTTGCGTATAGCTAGAGCGGTGTGTGGTTCCGGGGTGGAGCCCGGCGAACCAAGAGAAGGAAGGACAAACCTGCGAGCAAAAACCTCAGGAGTACTAAAGATCAACATTCCTTTATTGAAGAAGCTTAATGCTCTTGAAGATATTATAGTGGCAACCCTGCATACGAATACCGTCTGTTATATGGAGATGACAGTAGCGGCAACAAAGATTATTCCATTATTTACCACCGATGCTAAAATAAGCGAGGTTGAAAGAATTTGCCAGAGCACAGACCAGGGAGTAAAGATAATCCCAATCAGTAAAAAGAGCGTTGGGGTCGTTATCACCGGGAATGAGGTGTTTAAGGGGAGGATCGAAGATAAATTTGGCGAGGTTATCAAGAAGAAAGTTGTCGCTCTGGGCTCGGTAATTAAGTACCAAATTATTGTTCCTGATGATGCAGCCCTGATTGCCGCGGCCATTAATGAGACGAGAGCTAACGGCGGTGAGGTTATAATTGTCTGCGGAGGATTATCTGTAGACCCGGACGATGTTACCGTTGAGGGGATCAGAAAAAGCGGAGCGGAGATAATCTCCCATGGAGCTCCTGTTATGCCCGGAGCTATGTTCCTCTATGCCTTATGGGATGGTATTCCTATACTTGGCGTCCCCGCTCATGCGATCTATGATCCCATAACGATCTTTGACCTCATCCTGCCCCGGGTTCTGTCGGGAGAAAGGATCTGTCGGGAGGATATCGTTGATTTAGGCCACGGCGGACTGTGCCTTAACTGTGAACGATGTTCTTTTCCTATTTGTCCGTTTGGGAAATGAAAAAAAACGATTAAGACAGTGCGCAAGCCTATTGAGGATAAGAAGCAATTAGTTAAACTTGCTCCAAATAGTCTAGTATTTGCTAGTCACGTAATTTAAGAAACATGGAGGTATACAAAATGAAAGAACCCCCAAACAACTTTCCCGGGCGCAAGGTAACCCCAGAAGCAGTGCTTATCCCGGCAAACGAGGTGTTGAGAGCATATCTATCCCTGACAGCCCTTTCGGCATTAGTGGTCGCTCTCCACATCGTCGCCGGAGTTATGGTCAGACGGTTCGGCTTGCATATTCCCGGCCTCAGTGGAGTTGTCTGGATGCCACTATTGGTCATCGGGAAAATAAAGTGGCGAACGAAGATATCGGCAACCTACATGGCCGCTATTGCAAGCGTCTTGGTGTTGTGGCTCACCCCTATGCTTGGGCTGGGAAAAGTAGGGGGGCTGTGGTTATTTCCATTTTTGAGATATGGGATTCCAGGGATAGTGCTAGATGCACTTTGGCCGTTTGTTGAGAAATTCTCTGACAAACCACGTAGTCGCTTTGTCATAGGGGGGGTAGTAACAGGGCTGGCTCATACTGGCAAGGCTGTGTTTGTGATGCTCATGCTCACCTGGAACCTGGGTTTTGGCCATTACATACTGAATCACTTCGCCCTGGGCATAATCGTTCTTCTCCACTTTGGGTTCGGGGCAGTCGGTGGTATTATAGGCGCTCTAATCGGCTATTCCCGCGCGAGCTACAGAAACTTGAGAAATGCCACATAGGAGAAAGGAATGAAGGAAATAATTTATATATGCATTGACGACACGGACACTGAGGATAGTATAGGCACAGGACGATTGGCTCGTTACCTATCCGAGAAGATTGAACAAGAAGGAATGGGAAAGGTCGACGGAATTACCCGTCACCAACTACTGTTAGATAAAGATGTGCCTTACACTTCCAACAATGGTAATGCTTGCCTCGAAGTCCACAATTCTAAATCAGACATCTATGAATTAGTAGTTGAATTTATGAGGTCTCACTTTGTACCAGGATCGGATCCAGGGCTGTGTATTTGTCCCAAGGAAGTAGTTACCCAGGAGATAATCCAATTCGGGATTTTAGCACAGCAAAAGGTTCTTCTCAAGGATGAAGCATACCAAATTGCCCAGCAGACTAAGGTGTTCCTGCAAGAATTAGGTGGTACTGGCCAAGGAGTGATCGGAGCCCTCGCTGGCATAGGACTTAGAGCCTCTGGGGAGGACGGTCGATTTATTGATCTTTCAGGCATAAGAGACATCGTAAATAAAATTGAAATAAATGAGATTTTAGAACGGACACCAATAAAAAGCGTAGTTGACCTACAGGGTAATCAGCTCCCGGAAGATGCCGTGATAGACCCCGTAGGATGGCTGAGGCCTTGCCTCAGAAATGGCAAGCCAACACTTATTGTTGCGGGACCGATAGCTAAATGGATAAAGAG
Organism: uncultured bacterium; assembly: GCA_913009415.1. Taxonomy (GTDB): domain Bacteria; phylum Bipolaricaulota; class Bipolaricaulia; order UBA7950; family UBA9294; genus M55B144. The sequence goes on along the minus strand of CAJVYM010000003.1, from coordinate 10,352 downwards.
CGATGCAGAGGGGTGTTATCTTCCTGTCAAACTTTAAGAAGACCCGTTAAATTTTAGCAGGATCACCAACTCTAGTAGAAGGTAGCATGTAGCCCCCAAAATAAGGGCACATACTAGCCCGGTCTGCCTGCTGCTGGCAGGTATATCACGCCCTGGGCAGCAGCCAAATTAAGCAGGTCCGGGAGAAAGCAGTTGTATAATTACGCAAGAACACCAATCTCTATTCTTTGAACTAATTAACTTACATTCCTGGACGCAACAACCGGGGATTGAACCACCCATAGCATCAAACTCGGTAGTTTGGGGTTAACACCAAGCTACCGCAGGAAGGGTGTTGCTGATATGCCCTTATGAGAGGATAATCTTATACTAGTCTAAATTGTTATCTATTGCTATTCTTAAAATGAGACGAATACCTTACCATATTAAGAAGTACCCTATTTACATTATTGTTAAATAATATGAACTTTAATGGATAAAGGCATTAATGCTCGCCGCGAGTGCAAGAAACCTCCAAAAAAAGACAACGATTGCTCATCAGAAGAAGCTTCCTTGATTTTAGGTGAGGCAACATCTGTTTCAAGCATTGCCAACAAGGCTATCATCGCCTCTTACTATTTCACTGTGTCTGTCTGTGGGGGGGAGCGGGCAGACATCGTTGGCTTCCGCTTGCTCTTACGGTTTCTGTCACGGTATCATAACGAAGAAATCCCTTCTAAGCTGATCCCCTAGTTCCCAGAAATATCTCCCGGTACAGGTCTTCGCCGTAGCTTGTCTCCAGTGGTTCGCCTGGGACGAGTTTGAATGTTCGCGTCCCATCCGGCAGCCTCTCAGCTCGGAGGAAGATGGCATCGTTTGTCCTGTCGCTGTACAGACCACGCGCAAGTTCGTACAGATGGGTGACGAAGAAGATCTCGATATGACGCTCCAGCAACGCAGTCACGATCTGCCGCGCGATCTCCGAGCCTTCTCGTTCATTTGTCGCGGCGAACGATTCGTTGAATAGTATGATGGAGTTTGGCGTGATGGCATCGGCGATGTCGCTCATGCGAGCTATCTCCTCATCGAACTTGCCGCTCTTCATCGAGGCGTCTTCCTCACGCTTGTAGTGGGTGAAAAGGCCCGTGCACAGCTCCGCTTCGAACGACTCGGCCCCGACGAACATGCCGCACTGCATCATCAACTGGGCCAGCCCTATGCTTTGCAGAAAGGTGGACTTTCCCCCTCGGTTGGCACCGGTGATCATCACCAGGCTCTTGCCCTTCGCATCTACGGTGTTACCCACAACTTTGCGATCCATGTGCAGCGATAGGCACACATCGTATAGTTCGCTGAAGCGATGCCTGCGTTCACCCACGGGTGCCGGGTGAGGGAAGCAGACCGGTTCTCCCTTTGGGGCAAGGCGGTCATGCAAATTCAGGGAGCCGACGTAGAAGGCCAGTTCCACCCTCAGCATATGGAAGAAGCTGAGCATGTGATCAGCGGACTGGGCAAGCGCGTTGACAGCAAGGTTGATGCCCCGATCCCGCAGTTCCCACAGGGCCCTTCCCCCGGCCTCGTCACGAGGGTTGATTGAAAAGGAGTATGCGGGTCGGTGTGCGCTGAAGATTTGTTGTACCCAACCTCGCTCTTTCTTCGGCTTTCTTAAAACGTAATTCTCGGCCTCGTTTCCCATGCCCGGCTCCGCACTCACCAGCACTCCGGGGCGGAACTTCAGTTCCTTTAAGCGATCCTTGATGGACGCCAGGTATTCGTCGCTCAATTCCTCTTCGAGCATCGCGAACAGGTTCCTAAACGCTTCGGACTCGAACTCTTCAGCGTGCTCCTTCGCGACGTTCCTCACCTTCTCCAGAATACCGGTAAACATCTCTACCAGGTTGATCGCACCGTGCAGTATCGCGCTTGGATTGTGGCTGAAGATCCCCAGCCGCTGGTTTTGCTTTGTAACGATCGCCTCAACGGCGAGATCGTAGAGAGACCTGACAACCTCCGGATTCTTAAGGGAGTCCTTGAGCGCCGCCTGTCGATAGATGATTGTGTCCATGTCGTTCTGCAACCCACAGAGAAGGGCCTTGTGCGCCACATCGAGAAGAAACTCATCCTCGCCCGCCATCGCGCTGAGAAGGGTATCCAGCTCAAGATCCTGCATCAGGGCTGCTTCGTTGCGCGCTGGTTCCTGGGCCAGGTCAAAATCTCTCTTGCGATGCATCAACAGGGCTTTCATTTGACGATCCGTCCTTTGAGTTGGGCGTAGGTTACTCGATGCTTCTGAGCGATGGCAATGGCATACGCCAGTCCGTCGGCCGGTCGCCGTTCTAAGTGGTAGGTGCGCACCGCGGGATCGTCCGGGTCAACCGTACTGACCATGCTCACTGTCTTTTCGTTGAGCGAGGCCAACTCGTCGAGGAAGGTAACGAAGACGGAGAGCAGATCGAGTTGCGATATCTTCTCCAACACCTTCTTGCTCAAGTCGAGCGCATCCTTGAGGGTGGTGGAGGCGAACACCTCGTTCATGATGATAATGCTGCTCGGCGTCGCCCGCTTCAATATCCGCCGCGTGCGCACCAGATCGTCCTCCAGCTTGCTGCGAAGATTGGTGATGTCTTCTTCCCGCTCAAAATGCGCGAAGAGGTGGTCGAAGAGAAAGAGCTGTGCTTCTGTCCCCGGAACCGGACAGCCCAGACTGGCAAGATAATGCAACTGAGCGAACATGCGCGCGAACGTTGTCTTGCCCCCCTGGTTCGGCCCGGAGATGATGAGGATACGCTCCGGATTGCGCAAGAAGAAGCCGTTTGGAACAACGGTCCCCTGCGCATGAATGAGATTGAGGGCCAGGGCCGGATCGAAGGCATCACTAACGTTTTCTTCCTTGGAGGCATCCGAAACCTGCGGGTAGCAGAAGCTGAGACCAGAGCTTCGGAAGGTCTCGACATATCGCAGATAGGCCACATAAAACTGGACCTCGCGGTAGAACCGCAATATCGTCTCGTTAGGGTATTCTGCGTACTCGGCGCAGAACTTTTCGAGTGCCTTGAACGTGTGCGGATTCAACCAGGCCACTCGCTCCAGAATCCGCGCTTCAACGTAGTTCATTCCCGCGCCCTTGAACGTGCGACGGTAGTCCTTCACCGCCCCACGCCGGAACTTCTGAAACGTCTCTTCCACAATAGCGGAGTAGTCCTCTTCCCCATCGTAGTTGCGCACGGTGATGCGGTTTCCCTTGATGATGAGACAGTAGCGGATTGCTGACAGCGCATCGGTTAGCCTCTTTGTTTCGGCAGCTAATTCTTCAAATGCGCTGGAACGTACGTATGATGCAAGAAATTCTCGCAGCGATTGCAGGCCGCGTGAAGCTAGGGGCAGGCCGTTTAGATCATGCGACAACTGCTCGATTGCTTCACAGTAGAGGTTTACAGACGCGATAAACCAACCTTCCTTCTGTTCCTTGTAGCGCAGGTCCTGAGAGTGCTTGAGATACCGGCGCATGATGCGGATGCGTTCGGTGAACGACTCGATGGCCTCCATTGCGTTTTTCCCCTCCAGATCACGCATCACCCCCTGGCGATAAGTGATCGTATCCAGATCTCTAAGAGATCGATAAAAGAAGGGCTTAAGATCAAATTCATCCCAACCACTCGTAATGGCATCCACTACTTGATCGAGATTAAGGTCATGAAAGAACTCTGGTGGTTCCTTCGTTTCCCGCATGTACTCCCTTGTGCTCCGTGGAAAGAGAATACTGTGAAAGGGAGCAGGGGTACTTGCCCTGCCGGAAGCAGTCGCGTCCGAGGAGAGCCTTTGCAAGCCATCCGTGTGATCGTCATCTTTTGGTGTACCGCTTTCTCGACGTGCTTGTGTAGACCGATCTTGTTTCTCAAGGTCCAGTCCGAGACTGGAAAGCTCGATGTCACGCTCGCTCATGAGTATCACCTGCCCGGGAGCCGGCTATCGCACTGTTTAAGTCTGCGCGAAGCTGTTCCAGTTCCATCGTTGCGGTCCCGATCTGTGCTACTTCGCTTGCGATGGCATCACTGTGGCTCTGCCTACGCTCCATCGCTGCGTGGATCGCTCCGTGCGTGGCGTCCACGGTTTCTGCAAGCCGCCGGTCGAGGGTCGATGCAAACTGCGAAAAGGTCTGGTCGATGCTCTGAAACGTTGCCCACCTCAGGTTCTCCACGTTGGCCACCACCAGATTGTCCACCTGCTCCAGCAACCGCTTGCGGATGCGCTTGCGCTGGATGGATGCGGGAAGAGATCGGTCCACTAGTCCCGACGGAATCGGAATCAGGCTGCTCGCCCACTTGTGCTTCACCCAGTAAGGGCGGTGGACCATCTCGAACGCCCGAGCGCTATCCGGGGCGTGGTAAGGCACGTTAAACAGCTCCGCCGCTGTTTTACGAACCGACTCTATCAGCTCGTCGGCCCGCTGCTGGTGTGGCTTGAGAGTCTCTGCCGTGCGTTTGGTGAACAGCTCCGTCGTTTGCCCAACCTGATGCTCAAAGTATCCGGGGATTGCCTCCGCCAACGCGTTCTTAACCTCATCTTCTCCCGCCTGGCCATTACGAGCTAACGTCTCCTGAACGATCCCGCGCAGGTACTCGCTTGCCTTTTCCCTGAGCTGCTCAGAGGTCTGTTCCAGAAACTCATGCATTCGTCGCCTGTCACCGGCCAACATGTCCCCGGTTGTCTCTCGCTGCCTACGGGCTTCACGGATCTTAGTCTCCAGCTTAGCGAGGCGCTGCTGTAAATCGTGAAGCGGCATCTCAAGTGAACGCAAGGCCAACCTTAACCTCATTGCGGCTTCGGCGAGTGCATCTGCGGCCTTCCGTCCGAGGGCTTCACGCAGTGCCGCGGCCTTCTCATCCACCAGGAACTTCACCAGGTGGCGTTCCAGTTCGGCCATGCCGCTGGTTTCCCACAGAGCATCATTGCCCTCTACCTGTGATGCAACCCCCTGTCGCGCCGAGACGCAGAAGATCGATGCGTCCGCAGGCAAGTTGGCCTGCTCTGTCAGCACTGTGCGCAGAAAATTGAGGGCAGCCCTACGATCCCTATTGTCGAGGTAATCCACCTTGTTGAGTATGAAGAACAGGCGAGAGACCTTGGAGCGCACCTGTCGCAGGAACTTCACTTCGACCTCAGTGATCGGCGGGTCAGCCGAGACCAGGAACAATGCCGCATCGCACTGTGGCAGGAAATTCAACGTGGCCTCGGTATTGTGGCGGAAAGTCGAGCCTATGCCGGGTGTGTCGATCAGCACAACCCCCTGGTTCAGCAGCGGAGAAGGATAAAAAACCTCAACCTGGGTCACTTCCCGCTCGTTATTCGGATTTCCCTCCTCAGTTACATATTCTGTGAGGAACTCGCGCAGTTGATCGGATGTCTCCACCTGTGCCCACTGCTGATCCTGCCCATTCTGAAACTGAACACGTGCGCTTAGCCTTTCGCCGTTACGAATGAACGTAGGGATTGCCGTCAGTGGGACAACCGATGTTGGAAGAACCTCTTCGCCCAGTAGGGCATTGAGGAGCGTACTCTTTCCCCGCTTGAATTGGCCCAGAACGGCCAAATGGAATCTGCCGTGTGTCAGGCGATCTTGTAGCTGCGTAAGCTTGCCAGCAATAGATTCATACCCGTTACCAAGAGCATTGATGCATGCGGCAGCGTTGGAAAGGATCCCTGATAAGCCGGTTACATCGGGATTCACAGCGGATTTTGCGTTATCCACGCTGTTTGTAGGCTGTTGCTCTCTGCTGGTAATGTTCATGAGAAAACTCCTCCTAGTAGCTGCTTAGAAGGAGCGATCTTGACTCTGCTTGCCATGCTCCCACCAAGCTTTCCGGCAGGAGTCATTAGCCCAAGGGCGGATGCGCGAGGGACTCCATCCCCTACGAAATTTATTGTACCGACTGCCACAACCTGGATCAAGCAGTGTAGTATCGCAAGATTCCGTTTGATTTGTCAACAGTGAACGGTCCGGTGCCAAGAAGAGGCAACATTCAGTGGATCTAGCCATCCCCTCTGCTTGCTCCAAGCGTGTGTCGCCCTGATGTTGCACTTTATGGGACAACATGGTTACATTACGAGTGCCTCCTCGCGCGCATGTTGTGTGAGGCAATGCGGAAACTTGATAACTTGGATACTCCCTGGTATTATACGATCAATCCAAAAGAGGAGGGTCAAGATAATGGTAGGTGATCGCCTTTGTTGAAGTAGTTGGTCGTCTTTGTCCGGTCTTTAGTCAACACTGATGTGAGTTTCCGCCTCTATATGAGCGGCCTTTCATTTTTCCTCAGCCTTTCCAAATTCCCGTTTTACTCCTGGAGGGGGCTTTGTTGCCTCTTTCCTGAGCAATCTCCGAACTTTCCCCCTATCAAAGTTAAATCATAGAAATAGATCTCCGCCACCGCCTCCTGATGGTATGGAAGCAGACATTAGTCCAATCAAATAACGGAGGTAGCGATGAAAAGCGTGGCAGAACAGGTAAAGGAAATCTATCGGATTACGGCGCACGACTACGATCGGCTGATTACCCCCTGCCGGGTAGGGCAGTTCGCTGCCCTGATCGCGGAATTGAACCCGAAAGGCAAGGAACGAGCCTTGGACGTAGGCTGCGGCCCCGGGGGGCTTACCCTGAGGTTGGCTCAGAGCCTTCCCCACGGGGAGGTTGTCGGGGTGGACATCAACGAGAAAGTATTAGGGATCGCTCGGGCGAAGGCTGGGGAAGAGGGGCTTGAGAACATCTCCTTCCACCAGGAAGATGCGCTCTCCCTGAGCTTCGCGGACGAGAGCTTCGATCTCGTGGTGAGCAGCTTCATGCTCCCCTGGGTCCCGGATCCAGACCGGGCCCTGGCCGAGATACACCGTGTCCTCAAAGAAGGGGGAAAGATCGGGTTAATCACGGCAGAATCCCGTTTCTACGATTTCTTCTACGAGGCCCTGGAAGAGCTCCTCCTCTGCTACCCCAAGCACTTTGAGAAGATCAAAGCGGATGAGCTCATCGGGGCACAGAGGTTCGACGGGCGGGAGTTGCAAAAGAAGCTGGAGGAGTTGGGCCTCTCCATCCATCGTCGCTTTCACCTGAGCATCGAGGATCCCATCACCCCGGAGCAGTACCTGCGCCGAATCAACACCATAACCGCCGAACTGTACCTGAAGCCGTTGCCCCCCTGCATGTGGGAGGAGGCGCGAAGTGTGCTGAAGAACAAATTGGAGGAGCTGGGCCGAGCCGGGACGGAGCTGCTCGCCGTGGAATGCTCCCTCATCCTGGTCGGAATCAAGGAAAGGAGATGATCAGAATGCAACTGGAATTCGAGACACTGGCGGTTCATCAGCAGCCGGACCCAGGGACAGGGGCGATCGCACCCCCGATCCACCCGAGCACGACCTTCGCTCAGCAGGAGCCCGGAGTTCATAAGGGCTTCGAGTATTCCCGGACGGGCAACCCGACCAGGCGCGGGCTGGAGGAGAAGCTGGCCGCCCTGGAAGGGGGGCGCTTCGGGCTGGCCTTCGCATCGGGGATGGCGGCGATCTCCGCGGTGCTGAGGCTCCTCGGCCCGGGGGACGAGGTGATCGTCTCCGACGACGTCTACGGCGGTACCTACAGGCTCTTTCAGATGCTCGAAAAGTACGGCCTGCGCTTCACCTACCTCGACACCGGTGACGCCGCGAACGTCGCCATCACGGAGAGGACCAAGATGATCTGGCTGGAGACCCCCACGAACCCCCTGCTCAAGATCTCCGATATCGCCGCGATCGCCGCGCTGAAGGGCGAGGCTCTCCTAGTGGTCGACAACACCTTCTCCTCTCCTTACCTGCAACGACCCCTTGAGCTGGGGGCGGACATCGTGGTCCACAGCACGACCAAGTACTTGGGCGGCCACTGCGACGTCATCGGCGGAGCGGTCGTGACCTCTGACGACAGGCTCCATGAGAAGCTGAAATTCATCCAGAATACCATCGGGGCCGTCCCCTCCCCCTTCGACTCCTTCCTCGTCTTGCGGGGGATCAGGACCCTCGCCCTGCGGATGGAACGCCACTGCTCCAACGCCCAGCGGGTGGCGGAGTTCCTGGAGACGCACCCCAAGGTGAGCAGGGTTTATTACCCCGGCCTGGCAAGCCATCCGGGCCATGAGCTGGCCGGCCGGCAGATGCGGGACTACGGGGGGATGGTCAGCTTCGAGCTCAACAGGAACATGGTCACCTTTTTAAAGAGGCTCAGAGTAATCACCCTTGCCGAGAGCCTCGGTGGGGTGGAGTCCCTCATCTGTCATCCGGCCTCGATGACCCACGCCGCCATCCCCAAGGAGGAGAGGCGAAATCGGGGCATCAAGGAGAACCTGCTCCGGATATCGGTGGGGATCGAGAATTACGTCGATCTCAAACGGGACTTGGAAGACGCCTTAAAGACACTTTAGGAGGAGAGATGAATGCCTTGAATATGAATACAGACAGGGATTTGCGAGTGTACTCGAACGTCCTGGAGGCGGTCGGTTGGACGCCGTTGATCCGCCTGAACCGGATCACCGCCGGGATCGAGGCCGAGATCTGGGCCAAGGTGGAGTACTTCAATCCTGGCGGGTCGGTGAAGGACCGGATCGGGATCGCCATGATCAAAGAGGCGGAGAGGCAGGGGAGGCTAAAGCCGGGAGGGACGATCGTCGAGCCGACATCTGGGAACACCGGGGTCGGCCTGGCGTTGGTCGCGGCGCTCAAAGGCTACCGAACGATCTTCACCATTCCCGATAAGATGAGCGAGGAGAAGGTCAACCTCCTGCGGGCCTACGGGGCCGAGGTGATCGTCTGCCCTACCGCGGTGGCGCCTGATGATCCCGCGAGCTATTACTCCGTGGCCAGGAGGATCATACAGGAGACCCCCGGTGCCTTCATGCCAAACCAATACGCCAACCCCAAGAACCCCGAGGCCCATTACCTGACCACCGGACCGGAGATCTGGGAACAGACACAGGGCCGGCTCGACTACTTCGTCGCCGGGCTGGGCACCGGAGGGACAATAAGCGGGGTAGGCCGCTTCCTGAAGGAGAAAGACCCGTCGATCAGGGTCATCGGCGTCGATCCCGAGGGCTCTGTCCTGAAGCATTACTTTGAGACCGGCGAGCTACTTGAGGCCCATACATATGAGGTGGAAGGGATCGGGGAGGACATCATCCCCGAGACGACGCACTTCCAGTACATCGATGAGATCCGCAAGGTAGGGGATCGGGAGTCGTTCATCGCCGCACGCCGCCTGGTGCGTGAGGAAGGGCTCCTAGTGGGTGGCTCAGCCGGGGCCGCCGTCCATATCGCTCTGGAGATCGGACGAGAAGAGACGAGACGGGGAAAGATGATCGTGCTCCTCCTCCCGGATACCGGAAAGCACTATTTGAGGCAATTCCACTCCGACGAGTGGATGAAGGAGCGCGCCTATGAATAACCTGTCTACTCCTCACTTCACTTCCGACCCCTTCGTTTACCATGTTGCGGTATTGGCCCACTCCTCCAAATGTGTACCCCTCGGTAAGCCGGAAAATCTGATCTCTCGTGAACCTTGTTTTTTCCAAGTGGAAGCATTAACATAATTGTTGTGTTACGAATGCTATAAAAGTAATACCCGGCGATGGGGCAAACGAGTTTTCTTTAGCGTCTGTTCTTGATACCTTCAAACTTATAGGACACAGAAGGAATCAGGGGTTTCTAGCTACTTGAAAGGAAGAGAAGATGCACATACCTGATGGGTACTTGTCACCAGTAACGTGTGGAGTGATGTATGCGGTGAGTCTTCCGCTTTGGGCTAGAGCGGGAGTGGTGATGAGAAGGACGTTTACCCGCCGCACAGTACCGGTTTTGGCTCTGCTTGCTGCGTTCTCTTTTCTCATCATGATGTTCAATGTCCCCGTTCCCGGCGGAACGACGGCCCACGCCGTCGGTGGAACGCTCATCGCCATTCTGTTGGGACCATGGGCAGCTCTCATCGGTGAATCATTGGCGCTGGTCGTTCAAGCCCTCTTCTTCGGAGACGGCGGAATCACCGCCATTGGGGCCAACTGCTTCAACATGGGATTCGTGCTCCCGTTTGTGGGGTATTTCATCTATCGGCTCATTAGTTGGCGATCTCCGTTCGCTTCACGCCGGAGGTGGATCGGCGCGGCCGTCGGGGCGTATGTCGGGATCAATGCTGCGGCGTTGATGGCGGCGATAGAGTTCGGTATTCAACCCTATTTGTTCCACACAGCGGCCGGTGTCCCCCTTTATTGTCCTTATGGCCTTGCTCAAACGATCCCCGCCATGCTGATTGCCCACCTCGCCATCGCCGGGCCGGTCGAAGCGGCAATTACCGGGGGTGTGATCGCCTT
>CAJVYM010000002.1 GCA_913009415.1 uncultured bacterium | reverse complement strand
AAAGTGTTGCAATCTGTATTTTAAGGAGAAGACGGGATACGAGATATATGAGTGTGACTTTTTTTTTGCAAGCAGAAGTCGGCATACGAGATATATCAGTGTGACTGGAGTTCAGACGTGTGCTCTTCCGATCTCACTGATCCAGCGGAGCCAGATCCGATCGTCGTCGAACCCGATCTGCCCGAGGATCTCCTTCAGGATTGCGACCCTCCGCCGTGCCTTGTAGTTCCCGTTCTGGTAGTGACAGTCCCCGGGGTGGCATCCACCGATCAGAACACCGTCCGCGCCCTCTATCAGAGCCTTCAGCACATAGATTGTGTCTACCGCGCCGGTGCACATCAGCCGCACGATTCGCACGTTCGGCGGGTACTGGAGCCTGCTGGTTCCCGCAAGGTCCGCGCCGGTGTAGGTGCACCAGTTGCACAGGAACGCGATGATCTTCGGCTCGAATTGGTCCACTGCCTCCTCCTTTATCCACCGGGTCCGAACGACTTGCCGTCCGATCTCCCGACTACGTCATTACCTCGTCCAGTACTTCCATCACGGTTGCTCGTTCGTAACTCTCTTGTTGGCTGGCGGCATTCGGACACGTCACAACACAGGTTCCGCATCCCTTACACAGTTCCACCAGCACCTTCGCCTTCCCGCTGACCTCGTCGATGACGCGGGCTTCGTATGGGCAGGCGCTGACGCAAAGGCCGCATCCGGTACAGCGCCTCTCGTTCACCGTAGCCAGGTTGTCCGCCAGCTCCGCGACCCCGCGCCAAAGAAGGGCCGCCGCACGGGCCGCCGCGGCCCGTCCCTGCAGAATGGCCTCGTCGATGTGCTGCGGGGAATGACACAGCCCGCAGAAGTACTTCCCTCGATCGACGGCATCGAGCGGAGCCGACTTCGGATTCGCCTCGGCGAAGAACCCGTCCGGATCGAGATCCAGATGAGCAATCTCGGCGAGTTCGGTGATCTGCTCGTTCGGCAGTATTCCCGCGCTGAGTGCGACCAGATCCGCATCGAACGTCAGTGTGTCGAGCGCGACCGGATCGCGGAACGTGACGCTCAGCGATCCTCCCTCCGCTGAGACGACTGGCTTTTCGTCGGGGTCATAGCGAACAAACATGACGCCAACCTCCCTCGCCCGGCGGTAGTACTCCTCATACGGTCCATAGGTCCTTACGTCGCGGTAGAGCACGACGATCGATGCCTCCGGATTCAGCTCCTTCACTTTCAGGGCGTTCTTCACCGCGTGCGTGCAACAGACGTGGCTGCAATAGGGGTGATCCTCGTCGCGCGAGCCGACGCATTGGATCATCACCAGACACTTCGCGGCGGTGGTTCTGACATCGCTGTCGGCGAGCATCTGCTCCAACGTCCGTTGCGTGACCACGTTTGGATGCTCTCCGTACAAGTACTCGTTCGGAACCATCTCCGCTCCGCCGACCGCAAAGACGACGGCTCCGTGGGTGACGTTCTTCTCGTCACCGTGGGTGGAAATGACGGATCGGTAAGCTCCCCAGATTCCCGTGAGCTCCTGCAACGTAGATTGGGTCAGAATTTCGATTTCCGGATGTCCTGTTGCGCGGGCGAGCAGGTCGGCGAGATAGGGTTGCACGTCGCTCCCATCGATGGTGTATCGTGCCTGCAGCGCATTGCCACCCAGTCTTTCCGACGCTTCGATGAGTGTCACCGGGTTTCCTTGCTCAGCAAGACTCAGGGCGCACGTAATCCCGGCTACCCCTCCCCCAACCACGAGGACGCGGGACTCGAGCGGACGTACGCTCGCAGCCTGATGCGTTGCCAGAGAAGCCTTCCTAATGGCGGCACGAAGTTGTGCCCCCGCGACGCGCAGAGCGGCCTCCGGATTCTCGGAATGGACGCTGACGCACTGCTCTCCGATACTTGTGTACTCGATCACGCAGCGCGCCATCTCATTGTTGGGCATCCGCCGCAGTGCATTCTTCAACGACATAGCACGGTACCCGGCGAGCACAGCGCGATCCAGCCCTTGGTCCGAGATTCTCTCGGCGATCTTCTCCGCACCGTCGCGAAGAACCGTTGCGTCAATCTCCTCGACGTGGCACACGGCCGGGTTGGAGCGCGCTTCTGTGATGAGTTCGTCCAGTGGGATCCCGGCTCGCAGCATCCCCTTGCTATCGCAGAAGAAGACGGCTACCCTCGACGTCTCCTCAGTCTGTCCGCTCTTAACGGCACTCGCAGTATCCGCAGTATCTGTGCCGGGCTCGGCGGCGGTTACAGATGAGAGCAGCGCCGAAGCCTCCGATGCCGCCGCGGATGCTTCAACCACCGTCTCGGGGATGTCCATCGGTTGCCGGAACGCGCCGGCGACGAAAACCCCGGGGCGGGACGTCTGTGTCGGGTTGAACGGCTCGGTGAGGCAGAAGCCATACTCGTCCAGTTCAACATCAAGGAGCTGAGCTGTTTCAGTGACACTTGGAGGAGGTGTGAATCCCAGAGAGAGGACGACGAGATCGAATTCCTCATCGATCAATGCTCCGTCGTCCTGGGCGTATCGAATGCGCAGATCGCGAGTCTGTTTGAGCTCTCTCAACGTCGAAACGGCGCTCCTAACATAGCGGACACCGTACTCGTTCTTGGCCCGCTCGTAATACCTTTCGTAGCCTTTCCCCATCGGCCGCACATCCATGTAGAAGATCGTCGCTTCGAGTTCCGGAGTGCGGGCCATGGACAGCATTGCTTGCTTGGTGGCGTACATGCAGCAGATGGTTGAGCAGTAGCCCTGACCGCAGGCGATGTCACGGGATCCGACGCACTGGATGAACGCCACCCGTTTGACACTCCGACCGTCTGAGCGTCGCGTCGGGAGCCCGGTTGTTGGGCTCGACAGACTGAGCATGCGCTCGAACTGGACGCTCGACAGGACATTGTCGTAGCGGCCGAGGCCGTACTCACCCTTGTGCTCCCCTCGAAACGGCTCGAACCCGAAGCCGAGGACGATGGCGCCAACGTTTAGCGTATCCCCGTCCGGTTGGGCGTCGAGATCGACGGCGTCGACGGGACAGGCCTCTGCACAGGCTCCGCAACGGGTACATGTCTCGGAATCGATGACGTAGGAGCGCGGAATTGCCTGAGGGAACGGAAGGTAGATCGCTTTCCGCTTCTCCAGTCCGGCGCCGAATTCACGTTCGACCTCCACCGGGCAGACCTCGGCGCAGCGATTGCACAGCGTGCACCGTTGTGGGTCGACGAACCTGGGCTTCCTGGTGTACGAGACGCTGAAGTTGCCCGCCTCGCCGGTGACCTCGCGAAGTTCGGAGTGAGGGAGCAGGGTAATGTTCTCGTGGAACTCACTCTCGTAGATCGGACAGAACGCCGGAGGTGTTGGACTCATGAAGCAGACGCCGCATGAGTTCGTCGGGAACGTCCGGTCGAGAAGCGGGAAGAACCCACCGATGGCCGGAGCGCTCTCCAACAACCATACGTGGTGTCCCTTCTCAGCCAGAAGCAGCGACGACTGAAGTCCGGCGATTCCGGCTCCGACCACAAGCACGTCTCGATTCGCGCCGGGGCTCATGATCGACCCCCACGCCGCAGAAGCCGCGTTGCCCTCAACAGGGGCTTCGGACTCACGATGTGCATGCCCCACCACTGGCTCTGCTTGGGCAGATTGAGGGCGACGCCCATCAGCTCCGTAAAGTAGAACGTGGGGAGCTTTTTCTGCTCCTTTCCCGTCTGTCTCATGTCGAGGTTGACCTGACAAAGCCCGCAGCTGGCCATGAGGCAGTCCGCACCTGCTTCGATCGCCCCAGCTACGATGTTGTCGGCGATCTCAGCCGCGATCTTGCCGTGGGTCATTGCCAGATCGGCGCCGCAACAGTCGGTCTTGTACGACCAGTCGATCGGCTCGCCGCCGAGCAACTCGACCAGCCGATCGAAAAAGACGGGATTTTCGTAGTCGCCCATCTGCACGATCTCGGGATGGCGGACGAGTGCACATCCGTAATAGGACGCGATCTTCAAGCCGCGTAACGGCCTGTTCACGGATTCGGCCAGCCGATCCAGTACATCCGGTTCGAGGAAGACTTGGTGCATCGACACGATCTCGAGCCCGGGCTTGTACTTGAATTCGACGACCTCCTCGAGCCTTTCTCTCATCTCGGGATCGTTTATCAACGCATATTGCGCGCGTCGCGTCGCGTTGAAGCACCCTGGGCAGGGGATCACCAGAGGAAGGTCACATTCCTGTGCCTTAGCGATGTTCCGGGCAGGAAGCGCCAGACCGAGAAGATTGCTGATGCTGCGTGCTGCAGCACCGCCACAGCAGTTCCAATCGTCAATCTCTTTCAACTCGATACCCAAGGCGTGGGCGACGGCATGAAGCGACAGGTTGTACTCGAGTCCGGTCGAGTGTGCCGTGCAACCGGGGTAGAACGAATACTCGGCCACTATGCCTCCTCCTCCAGCTGGCCCTTGGTCTTGTATGCTTCCTTGAACAGCCGCTTAATCTGCTTTCCGCCCTTGATTCGCTTCGGCAGAAACGGAAGTTTCCCTCGCGCCATCAACGCCAGTCCGGATGGGATGCTGGCTATTATGTCTAAGCTGCGGGCCATGTATGCCATGTAGAAAGTCACCTCATGCAGCCGCCCCCAAAGCTTGACCGACCGGACGAACTCTTCGTGCAATTGCACAACGCGCTTCTCCGCGGCGTAGGCGTAGCCCTCTTCGATCGCCATCTCCCGCAGGGTGTCCATGACCACGCTGATGTCGATGTCGTTCGGGCAGCGCACACCACACGTCATGCACGAGACGCAGAACCAGATGGCGTGGCTTTTTAGAACGCGCTCTCGCTGCCCGTATTGGATCATCCGCAGAATCGCGTTCGGTTTGAGATCCATGTGGGAAGACAGAGGGCAGCCGGCCGTGCACTTCAGACACTGATAGCAGGCGGCCAGTTTCTCTCCGCTTCGTTCTTGGACGGCGGCGGCAAAGCTTGTGTCCGGAATCATTTCCGCTCCAGTGCCGCACTGACCATTTCGGCGATCTGTCTCGGCCGGAATCCGAGTTGCTGCATCGCTCCGGAGGGACACGCACTGGCGCACGCTCCGCAGCCCTTGCACAAGGCCTGGTTGACATGAGAGACGCTCCGGCCGTGTACTTTGATGATCTCCGGCGCATCGTAGCTGCACACCGAGACACAGATACCGCAGCCGGCACACACCTCTTCGTCAACGCTGGCGATGATCGCCTCCGGGGTGTATTCGTCTTTGCAAAGGATCGTGGCAGCTCGGGCGGCCGTCGCCTGGGCTTGAGCGATCGATTCGTTGATCCCCTTGGGAGAGTGAGCCAATCCGGCAAGGAAGACACCGTCGGCCGAGAAGTCGACCGGTCGCAGCTTCATGTGGGCTTCGAGGAAGAATCCCTCGCCGGTCAGCGGTACCTTGAGCATCTGCGCCACGTCCTCCGCGTCCTTCCGCGGCACGATCGCCGGTGCCAATACCACCAAATCGGCATCAATCGCCAGCGTGGTTTGCAGAACGGGATCGAATGCCTCGACGCGCAGCCTTTCCCCCTGTGCACCGACGGTTGGCTTGTTTTCCGGATCGTAGCGGACGAACCTCACCCCCTGGCGCCGTGCTTCCGTGTAGTACTGCTCCTTGAAGCCGTACGTTCGGACGTCTCGGTAGAGAACGAACACGTCGCTCTTCGGATGGTCCGCTTTGATCTTGAGCGCGTTCTTGATCGCCTGTCCACAGCAGATTCGGCTGCAGTACATCCGCCCTTCCTCGCGGGAGCCGACACATTGGATCATCACGATTCGCTTGGCGTCCAGCTTACCGTCGGCGAGCCGCTCCTCGAGCTGCCGCTGGGTGATCACTCGCTCGTCCGAACCGTACAGATACTCCGTGGGCGCATACGCCTCAGCGCCGGTGGCAACGATGACAACGCCGTGCTCGACCAGTTCCTCTTCGTCACCGCGCACGATGGTGGAGACGAAATTACCGACGAATCCATCGACTCGGCGGATTGTCGAATCGAGCCAGAGGTTCACGTTCGGATGTGCCCTGACCTTCTTAATGATCGTCTCCAGCTCCACTTGAGGATCAGCCTCATTCCCCAAGAGATACCGGATGTGCCTCAGATTCCCTCCCAGCTCCGACTCCCGCTCGACGAGATGGACGGCGAATCCTTGGTCGGCAAGGTTGAGTGCCGCGGACATCCCCGCGATGCCACCGCCGATCACGAGTGCGGCGCTGGTGACCGGAACGGGCCTGATATATAGAGGTTCCAGCAGACGGGACTTGGCGACCGCCATCTTGACCAGTTCCTTCGCCTTCTCCGTTGCGGCTGCGGGCTCGTTCCTATGCACCCACGAACACTGATCGCGGATGTTGGCCATCTCAAACAGGTAGGGATTGAGGCCGGCCTCCCGAATCGTGTCCCGGAAGAGTGGCTCGTGCGTTCGCGGAGTGCATGAGGCGACGATCACGCGATTCAGCTGGTGCTCCTCGATAAGTCCCTTGATCTTGTCCTGGGTGTCGCTCGAGCAGGTATAGAGGTTATGCTCGGCATAGGCGACGCCGGGCAGCGACTGGGCGAATTCGACGGTTGCAGGAACGTCGACGACACCACCGATGTTTATTCCACAGTGACAGATAAACACGCCGATCCTCGGCCGCTGGCCGCGGACGTCCTTCTCCGGCGGATACTCCTTCCTGGTCACCAGGGAATGACGGCTCTCGGAGAGGAGCGCCATCGCTTGCGCGGCGGCCCCCGAGGCTTCGGTGACGGTCTCCGGGATGTCTTTCGGTTCGGAGAAGGTGCCGCAGACGTAGATGCCCGGCTGCGACGTTACAACCGGCGTGAAGGCACACGTCGAGGCGAAGTGGTTTACGTCCAACTCGACTCCGAGGCGTTCACTCAACGTCCGCCCCCCGGCCGACGGTTCGAGTCCGGCCGATAGCACTACCAGGTCGGAGTCAGCGAATGCTGTGTGTCCCTGTTCGTCGATGTACTCAACGCGCAGGTCGTCCGACCCCTCGATCTGGCTGACAGCCGAGGGCCGGCAGCGGACGTAGCGCACACCCAACTCCTTGGCCCGCTCGTAGTAGGCCTCGAAACCTTTGCCGAATGCGCGAAGATCCATGAAGAAGATCGTGCACTCCATGTCCGGTTCGTGCTCCATCGCGATGATAGCTTCTTTGGTGGCGTACATGCAGCAGACCGACGAGCAGTAGTCGTGATCTTCTTCGCGCGATCCGACGCACTGAATGAAGGCGATCCGCTTGGCATGCTCTCCGCTTGACGGCCGGAGGACCTGGCCCTCGTACGGACCACTGGCGGACAGGATTCGCTCGAACTGTAGACTCGAAATGACATTGGGGGTCCATGCGGACCCGAATTCGAGCTTCCGGTCGGTGTCGTAGAGAGTGAATCCCGGAGCGAGGACGACGGCGCCGACGTTGAGTTCTACATGATCGTCGGTCATGGCGTGATCGATCGCTTCGGCCTTGCAGGCCTCAACGCACTGAAGGCATTCGGCACAGACCGAGCAGCTGAGACAGCGATTCGCCTCGGCGATCGCCATCTCTTCAGTATAGCCGGATTCGATCTCGCGAAAGTCCTTCCGCCGTTCGTCTGCCGCAGCCTTGGGAAGATCCACCCGCGGGCTCGCGGGTAGCCACTCGCGAACCTCGTCGATGGTCTCTTCATCGACGACGCGTCCTGACGCCAGATCTTCGCCTCGGAGGAAACGGTCGATTGATACCGCCGCCTCGTTTCCGCACTGGACGGCCTCGACCACCGAGGCCGGGCCGGAGACGATGTCGCCGCCGGCGAAAACGTTGGGGATGCTCGTCTGAAACGTGATGGGATCGACGGTGATCCGACCACGTTCGTGGTCAAGATCCTCGAATCCGGTCAAGTCGGAGCGCTGGCCGATGGCGATAATGATCGTATCCGCTTTGATGAGGGCGCTCGGTACGTCGTCATCGTATTGAGGGGAGAACTTCCCATTGCGATCGAAGACTGCGGTGCACACCCTCGTCTCGAGTCCCATGACGCGCCCATTCTCTGTTAGAACCCGCTTCGGTCCAACACAGGGATGGAGGATGACACTCTCTTCTTCGGCCTCCTCGATCTCCCACGCGTGAGCCGGCATCCTATCTGGTGACTTCAGATCACGTGTCTCGAGGCACGCCAAGTGGACCTCATCTGCGCCCATGCGGGATGCCGTCTTGGCGCAGTCAATGCCCACGTTCCCCCCGCCGATCACAACCACACGCTTGCCGAATCCTTCTGGAGTCTCGCTTCGCTTCGCCGCACGTAGGAACGGAACGCCGTAGAGCACGCCTTGTGTCTCCACCCCTTCAAGAGGCAGCGGCGCTGGATCCTGTGCGCCGATCGAGACGTAGACCGCCCCGTATTCGTCCCGCAGCTGCGCCAGCGTTGTGTCCTGCCCGACCCGGGTCCCAAGACGGAGTTCGATGCCGTGAGACAGGATACGATCGATGTCGTAGCGGGCGATGTCGACCGGAATGCGGTAGTCGGGCAGACATCCGGTCATCATCCCGCCCGGTGAATCGGCTGCATCGATGACCACAGTGCTGTACCCCATCTCGGCGAGCCGTAGGGCGCAGGTGAGGCCTGACGGTCCGGCGCCGACGATGGCTACTCGTGCCTCGGATGTGCGCGGTGGTACCACCGGCGCCTCTTCCCCCTGAGCGATGGCGTAGTCGGTGACGAAGCGTTTGAGCGGCCGGATGGCAATCGGCTCATCGATTTCCTGGCGCATGCAGGCAGTCTCGCACGGGTGGTGACAGACCCGGCCACAGATGCCGGGGAACGGGTTTCTTTCTCGGATGAGGGACAGCGCCTCGATGAACTTCCCTTGCGATATTAAGCGAACGTAGCCCTGGGCATTAATTTTCGCCGGGCACGCGACCTTGCACGGCGACTTCTTTCCGTCCTTCTCGATGGCAAATGCATTCGGGTAGGCCTGTGGATAGGGCCGGTAGACTGCCTTTCTGTCGCTCAAAGCAAGGTTGAATTCACTCTTCACGTTGACCGGACAGACCTCGGCGCATTCGCCGCATCCGGTGCACTTCTCGACATCGATGAACCGGGCGCGTCTGGTGAGGCTTACTGTGAAGTTGCCCGGCTCACCGACGATGCCATCGACGTCGGCGAGTGTGATGACTTCAATGTCCTTCTGGCGACCGACGTCGACGAGGCGAGGAGCCATCGTGCACATCGCGCAATCATTGGTGGGGAACGTTTTGTCGAGCTGTGCCATCGCTCCGCCAATGGCGGGACCTTGCTCAACGAGATAGACCTTGAATCCCGCGTTCGCCAGATCCAGGGAGGCTTGCATCCCTCCAATGCCGGCTCCAACCACGAGAACTGCTCCCGTCTTGCCCCTTGCCGACTCTGATATCGCCATGTTCCGCCTTACCTTTGTGGACTAGTATAAGACAAGAGGTTTCTTTACTTGTCTGCAACATCAAAGACACTGGTCGAAGTGTCATCCCCGATTCTAACCTTGAGTTTGGCTATTGTCAAGATTCTTCATGCCCCCTGTTGTTAGAAAACTATCTCAGTCCGTATCCAGTGTCCTGGTTCGGATCTGAGCGTAATGCCGCGGATCTAGGACACCTGAACTGAGAGACACTAGGCACAAGTCCCTCGGTCTCGTCGTGGGACCTCAAGACAAGCAATCAGTCAGGACGATTAGTTAGCAGATAGGTAGAATGAGGAATAATACATACTTTATCGCCTATCCGTGCAATATCAAATCACGTAAGTTGCTGAAGATGGGGTGGAACTGCGAATTGCGCACGAATTCTCGTTGATGGTTCCGTGCTACGTGAGGTCGCCCAGCTCGGCTTGTTCAAGTTCCTCGGGAGAGCAAACCCAAGACCGAGCGGTCTGGTACACCTCGCACTCATAGCACTTGCGGTCACCCCGTGTCGCTGAAACGGCCCAACACGGCATGCTCTTGGTCCTCATCGTACAACATTCACAACATTCATCAGCACCATACCTGCAAATCTCCGTGCAAGGGATGAGAGCAAGCAAGCGCTGCAAGCCGGCAATGTTAATTCCACTGTCATGCAACAGGTAGCGGATCACGCGTATCCAGGCGAGGTCATCCTCGGAGTAGAAGCGCCACGTTCCTCGTCGGGCAGGAATGAGAAGCTGCTGCTTCTCGTACATATAGAGCGTGCGTGGATGAACGCCCGCCAGTTCGGCGGCTACACTAATCGGGTACACCGGCCTTCTCGAGGCAGCGGTGGATATCACCCTTGGACTCTCGCCCGGATCGTTCTTGCTTCCCCTTGTTGCGGACATGAATCTGTAAGGATAGTCCGAAACCGGTAATGGGTCAACTGCTGACTACCGTCACTGTCAAGAAACGAAGTCCGTTGTGAGTTGGCCGTGGGTTCTTCAACGCGGCTCCTGGACCAATTGGAGCTTCTGAACGCAGTGAGCTAACGGATGGATACCGAGTCGTCAGGATCGATCTTCTGATCAGACAATATCGAGCGCGAAGCGAAGTACGTTCTCATCGCGGAAATGCTTCCGAGCGCGGCAGGAATCGCAGCAATGAGGGTCAAAACTCCGAGCGACAAGCCGACGATCGAGGCTGTGATTTGCCAATCAAAGATCCTAGACAACTCGTATGAACCAAGGATGAGAAACGCAAGATAGGCGAGGAGAGATGCAACACCGTACACCAATGCCACTGCCGAGGTCGCCAACACAGTCATCCGGGGCTGTCGGAGATACGGCTGCAGTCCCCAGGCTTTCTTGCGCGGCTCTTCTCTCCCGGACGCTTTGCGCGGCGCGATGCTTGAAACGAAGAACGCCATGACATAGGCGCCGAACATCGCTGTATCCGCTCCCTTGTAGGAAAGCACAGCGAAGAAAAGGCCAAACGCAAACGGAACCATGGGCTTCCAGGGACCCAGATTTGCGAGAACCGACCTTCTCGTGAGTAGGACGAAGCCTACCAAAGCCACCAAGGAGACAATCACCAGAAGTGTGAACGCGTTGCGGATGCGTCGATGCTCCCGGTTACGGAGCCTCTTGCTCCTCCCGAGATCTGACAACTTGGCCATGCTCACACCCCTTTTCCACGAAGACTTTGTCGGAGGGATTCGTCTGGTGATCTTGCCACAATCTCAACGATTCATGAGTTCGAGATTTTACTACTACAGCGCCCCGGAAACCACCTTCAGAGTTGTCTCACACAAGATGAGCATGAGATAACACTAGCATCGCAAGCGCGTGGGTCACATCACCTATCTGCGTGCGCCATACGGGCAGATGGAAGGCATTACTTTGATGATGGACAGCCGCGCAAGAGATATCTACTAACTGAAGGCACTTCTCGCTTCAAGCGGTGTACTGAGGTTCAAGGGAAGTTCACAAGAAGAGACAAGAGCTTGGATCGAGCGTGCATTCCGTTCCTACAACCATCGTTCCCGTCCTCGCTCGGAGAAAGGGGTGCTTAGGCTGTACATGCACAAGATGACTGAAATCTCTTTTCACAGCTGGCCCAACTCATCACCCAGTTCCGCCGTAGCGGTCATGTACGTATTCGACCCTGCCAACGCCATTCTTTCCCCACTGAGTACGCCAGAGAGGATCAGCTCCTGTTGGCTGAACTGGACAACAATAATGAGCGGTTGTCCGGCAAGGTGACTGTGGCTATCTTCAAGCGAGAGTACAACCTGTTTGGCAAGGATGAGTTCGAGTGACTCAGTGAGATCTCCGTTGCTCATCTGCACCGCTTATGACAAGGCTCGTTCTGCAGGTTGACGGAGAAAGTCGAAGTACTGAAACGAGAATCGCATCTCCAAGGTAAGGAGAAAGAGCATGGCGCACCTTGCTTCTTGAAGCGTTCCCTGAGCAGTGACGTTCCTCTACGTTGTTAGGATCTTGTTTCGGCGAGGCTCTATTCATGTTAGATGTTGGTACTTATGGATCAAGAACATCCTACCGCAGTTAGGAACCATGCTTGAGGGATAGCCGCGGTGGGATTTTGATTTGGCCAGCGATGCCCATTATCTATTGGTAATCGTACACCATCAACAGCTAACATGAATAGAGCCTTCGGGGAAGCCTGCGTGCTTCCCCGTTTTTATTGGTGGCGGAGCATCCTTGGATTCTACGCCTTGCACGGAGTATCCTTCTCTGGTAGGCAATGGTTGTATAGTGGAGAAACGTAGAGCGGTGCACGCCGAGCACAGATGAATTGTCTACTGAGGGGGTATTTGAAGGAATGAAGCTGCTGATCATCTACGCCGACCGTTTTTCCTACAAGACCACACTAAAGACGCTTGAATCCGAGGACGACCGCGACGAAGAGCGAACTATCGAGAATGCACTGGTCGGATTCATCCACGTCGAACCGCAGGATGAGGAGAGAGGTAGTGCTGTGGAGACGCACCTGATCAAGCTTCTTAAATGGGCAGCGCGCAAGAACGACACGAAGAGGATTGTCTTGCACTCGTTTGCCCACCTCGCCGAAGAGAAGGGATCGCCTGAGTTCACCAAGAAGCTACTTAACAGTGCACAAGAGAGGCTGGTCAAATCAGACTACGAAGCGATGCAGACGCCGTTTGGATTCTTCCTCGATCTCCATGTGGATGCCCCTGGCCACCCGCTGGCGCGGATCTTCAAATCGATATAAGTAGAATGGTTTCCTCTCGCTCGCTTCTCGCTTAACACGGCCAAGACAGACCAGCTTTCAGCGGCCAGCTTACAGTACCAACCTAGGGAGTTCTGTCTCATTACGCATTGCCGCTGATCTTTCCTTGGCGTACTGGGCGCCTTTGCGCGAGATAAATGTTTTTTCTCTCGCCCGCTCGCGATCGCTCGCTCAAGGCGCAAAGATCGCCAAGAACTGCTTTTTTCTTGTTATCTTTTGCCTCTTGTTGCTCCCCTTGGCGCACTTTGCGCATTTGCGCGAGATACGGCTTTTCTTCACGCTTGCTTCTTCCGCTTTTCTTAATCCATTGAGGCACTTCCCCGGTATATTTTCATTGCTTCGCTTACGCTGGCATCATCCAGAGTAATGGCCGAGATGGCGTTACAGAACTGCACCGCCTCTTCTAACGGCCGCTGGTGGATGTTGCGCCCGGTGGCATTCCCCGCTGCACCGCTAATGTGAATCTGCTGACGCAGACGGGTGAGAAACTCCTCGGCGTTCGTCTCTTTCCCACCGGCGCAGATCAGACCAGTACGTCCAGCGGCGAGGACCGCCTCTTTCAACGCCTCGGCAGGGCTACCGGTTTCGACCTTGGGCGGGTTCAACTTTACAAAATCCGCTCCGAGGCAGGCTACTAATCCCGCCACTCCGGCTATCAGGTGAGCGTCCCTCTCCTCGGCCACCGCCCGTCCGCGCGGGTAAGCCCAAATCACCGTGACCAGACCTTGTTGATGCGCCTCGAAGATCATCCTGGCGGCCTCGGTCAACATCTCGGCCTCACGAGAACTTCCGGGGTAGATCGTATATCCCACTCCGAGAATCTGCAGGCCGGACACAGCACGAAAACGAGCCAATTGTTCCATCGTCTGCCACTGCCTGCTCACCGGGTCTTGCTGCTCGGTTCCCACCAGGTTGGTCTTGCTGTTCAGCTTCACCAGATAGGGAACCTGGGGATAGTCCATGCCATAGCGGGTGATGAGCCCGAGCTGAGTGGCAAAAGCACCGATACGAGCTTGGCTGGCGATGCGAAACAAGTGTTCTGGGTCAGCATCCTCGGGTGCGATGTTGGGACCGAAAAAATCCCCATTTAGGTGCTCGACCTTCTGATCCCCAGCCATCAGCATCAGCCGCCCGACACCGTGAGTGATCCGGCTGTAGTTATCGCGATAGCTTCCCCGCAGCGCGGGCGGAACATCTAAAGGTACACGTATCTGTAGCTTATCCATGAGTTCAGCTCCTTTTTCATCCCTATTCTAAGCGCTTGCCTCTCCCGGCGAAAGCACGCTGACGCCAAGGCTTAGTCTTGGAGACACACGTTTTGCCTGGCTTTGCTAGGAATGAATCGCAAACTCCATACAACCGCCAGAGTTGCCAATACTCGCTATGCTTGCTACAATGCGGTGCTGGTATTGACTTCTGTGCTCCGGGGAGGGTGTGTGTCACCACAAACACAAGTTGGATCGCGCCGAGCGCGGTTTCTCGTTCCTCTACTGCTTCTAGTGGCTCTAGGAGCGGTGTTCGCTCTACAGAAGGCGTTCTTCCCTCCACCGATGAGCGAGTTTCAGGTTCGTCGCGAGATGATGGATACTTGGGTGACGATCAGCGTCTACGATCGGAATCCCAAGAAGGCCGAGACGGCGATCAACGCTGCATTCTCGCGCATCGCCCAGGTCGATCATGAGGCGTCGATCTTTGAGCCGAAGGCGGGGGCGTATCGCTTGAATGAGCAAGGGCGATTGGATAACCCGTCGAACGATCTGTGGCAGATCATCAGTGAGTCGATCGCCGACTACAAGCTCACCGGCGGGGTGTTCGACATCACGGTGGAGCCGCTTCTCGACCTGTGGCGCTACAAAAAGGGAGCCGAAAAGCAGTTCTGGGAACTAGATCCCACCACGCAGCAGCAGGCTATCTCGCAGGCAATGACCCTCCTCGGCGCCGATCGCATCGAGATGATCACCTCTCCTCATAGAGCGATCGTCCTGCAGCCGGGGATGAAGATCACCCTCGGGGGGATCGCCAAGGGCTACGCGGTCGATAAGGGGCTGGAGACTCTGCGCCAACAGGGGATCCAACACGCTCTGATCAACGCCGGCGGTGACATCGGCACGTTCGGTGGTAAGCCGAACGGAGCGAAGTGGGAGCTCGCGCTGCGCAATCCCAAGGATAAGAACTCCTCTGTCGTCACCTTCGCCATCAGCGATGGAGCAATCGCCACCTCAGGCCAGTACGAACGTTTCTTCGACCCCACAGCCAAGGTGGGCCATATCATGGACCCGCGTACCGGCTACTCGTCGCATGCCTCATCGAGTTCGAGCGTGATCGCTCCTACCTGTGTGCAGGCCGATGCCCTCGCCACGGCGGTGTTCGTTCTCGGACCGGTGGATGGAATCAACCTCGTGAACACGATCCCAGGAGTGGAGGCGCTGATCATCGGTTACGACGATCCACAGAAGATATTCAAATCAGCAGGAGTAGACAGATATATCGATCAGGAGAAGGGTGGGCAATGAACACACATGTACTAGAGGTGTTGGGCCTGAAACGACCCGCGGGAGTACATCCTCCGTCTTCCAAGTTGGGAGCGCAAACGGCGATTGAACGCGCTCCCTTGCCAGAGACGGTCACCCTCCCGCTGCAGCAGCACATCGGCGCTCCAGCGAAGGTC
The DNA here is from genome assembly GCA_913009415.1 of uncultured bacterium. Classification (GTDB taxonomy): domain Bacteria; phylum Bipolaricaulota; class Bipolaricaulia; order UBA7950; family UBA9294; genus M55B144. The sequence continues at coordinate 40,146 of CAJVYM010000002.1, read as the reverse complement.
CTCGTCAAGACGGGGGATGAAGTGAAGGTGGGCCAAGTGATCGCCGAGGCGGGCGGGTTCGTCTCCGCCCCGATCCACGCCACCATCTCGGGAAAGGTGAAGCAACTACCTACAGTGGCCAGTTCGGTGACGGGAAAGGCGGTACCGGGGGTCGTCATCGAGTCGGATGGGCAGGACGAATGGATCGAACTGTCCCCCGCCGATCCGGATAAGCTTTCACCATCAGAGATCGTCTCACGCATAAAGGGTGCAGGAATCGTGGGGATGGGCGGTGCGACATTCCCCTCGCACGTGAAGCTCTCCCCCCCACCGGAGAAGACGATCAACACGGTGATCGTCAACGGGGCGGAGTGCGAGCCGTACATCACCGCCGATAATCGGTTGATGATCGAGCATCCGGAGCGTGTCTTGAGCGGTCTTGCGATCGTGATGAAGGCCCTCTCGGTGAAGCGGGCGTTCGTCGCCATCGAGGACAACAAGCCACAGGCGATCGCCAAGATGCGCGAACAGGTGTCACAGATGAAGTTTCCAGGGGATGTAAACGTGCACGTCGTCCCGCGCCGCTACCCGATGGGGGCGGAGAAGACGCTGATCAATACCATCCTCGGCAAACAGGTACCAGAGGGTGGTCTACCGATGGACGTGGGGGCGCTCGTGCACAACGTCGCCACCCTGGCCGCAATCCACGACGCGATCGTCCTGGGAAAGCCGCTCGTAGAGCGGGTGATCTCCGTCACCGGTCTGGTGAAGACGCCGAAGAACTTCCTAGCACGCTTCGGCACGCCTGCCTCCGCCCTGATCGACCTATGCGGCGGTAGCGATTCGAACGCCGATGAGCTGATCTTCGGCGGGCCGATGATGGGAATTGCGCAGCCATCGTTTGAGACAGCGATAATCAAGGGAACGAACTGCATCCTCGTGAAGAAGAGCGATCTCCGCGAAGAACACGATTGCATCCGCTGCGGGCGCTGTGTCGAGACCTGCCCGATGGGACTGCTGCCGCTGCAGTTCGTCAACCTGGTGAAGCATGAGGACTACGATCACCTAATAAACTATCACATCAACAACTGCGTGGAATGCGGGTCGTGCGCCTACGGCTGCCCGGCGAACATCCCGCTCGTCGCCTACATCAAGGTCGGGAAGCTTGAGCTGCGAAAGCTGGGGGTGAAGTGATGGACAACAAACCACTCGTTCTCTCTCCGTCGCCGCACCTGCGGGGGAGAAACTCGATCAAACGGGACATGTATCTGGTAATCCTCGCCCTCCTCTTCCCCACGGCAGGAGCGGTCTACTTCTTCGGGCTGTACGTCCTGCTCATGCTCGCCGTATCCATCCTTTCGGCCGTGCTCATCGAGTACGGGGCCAAGATGATGCGACGACGGCCGTTTCGCATGGACGGCAGCGCGATCGTCACGGCGATCCTGTTCGTGCTCGTCATGCCTCCGCGCTCTCCTCTATGGATCGTGGTCGTCGGTTCGTTGATCAGCATTGCTGTAGCCAAGGAGATGTTCGGCGGGCTGGGACACAACATCTTCAACCCTGCCCTGGCCGCGCGCGCGTTCGTCACCGTCTCCTTCGCCGGCGCGCTTAGCCACTGGATCGCACCGGTACACTCGATGCTCGCCGACGGTGTTACTACCGCTACCCCGCTGAGCGAGAGCTTCACCTATACGTTGAGCAAGGGTGAACTGTACAAGGCGCTCTTCTTGGGAAACGTCAGTGGGAGCGCCGGGGAGACGTCGGCGCTCTTGATCCTGATCGGTGGGCTGATCCTCATCGCCTTCCGCCTGATCAAGTGGCAGGTTCCTGTGTTCTACATCGGCACAGTTGCCCTGCTGAGCTGGGTCCTCGGGAAAGATCCGCTCTTCCAGATCCTCGCCGGCGGGCTGTTCCTGGGGGCGTTCTTCATGGCCGCCGACTACGTGACAACGCCGCTCACAACGCGGGGGAAGGTTATCTTCGCCGTTGGAGCGGGTGTGCTCGTTACTATCATCCGCATCTACGGGAGCATGCCCGAGGGAGTCTGCTACTCGATCCTGCTGATGAACGCGTTCACCCCGCTGATCGACCGCCATGTGCACCCAAGGGTATTCGGGATGGTTAAGAGGACGAAGAAGGAGGTGGCATGAACAAGAATAAAGGTTTCTGGCCGGTCATCTTCCTCACCCTGGTCGTCATTATCGCCATTGTCGCCCTCACCCTGACCAACGGGATCACCAAGGACAAGATCATCCAGGCGAAGAAACAGGCGGTCGCTGATATGCTGGCCACCCTGTTTCCCCATATGCAGTCGTTTGACTACGACAAGGATAGCGGCCTGTACACCATCCTTGCCGGCGGTGAGCCGATCGGGCACGCGTTTATGGCCAAGGGACGAGGATATAGTGGAGCGATCGACATCCTCGTCGGGGTGAAGCCGGATAATAAGTCGCTGCAAGGAATCAAGATTATCACTCAACAGGAGACGCCAGGGCTGGGCGCGAAGATCATCAACCCCTCCTTCCTCGATCAGTTCAAAGGCGTGGGGATAAACGAGGTGAACCTCTCGCGCAATGGCGGTAAGATCGATGCAATTACCGGCGCCACGATCAGTTCTTCCGCCGTGGTAGAAGGGGTAAAGAAAGCGATCATAAGAGAGCTGGGTAGTCAACAGAAAGGAGGGAATTCATGAGCTCCTTTGAGAAGAACTTTAGAAGAGGGATTGTGCGTTCGAACCCGACGTTCGTCCTCATGCTCGGGCTGTGCCCGACGCTCGCAGTCAGTACATCCCTGGATAACGCTATCGGGATGACAGCGGCGTTCGTGTTCGTCCTCGTGGCGTCGAATATCCTCATCTCATTGATTCACGGCTTAGTCCCGAACAAGGTGAGGATCCCTGTATTCATCGTTATCATCGCCACGCTGGTGAGCATCGTCGACCTGATGATGCAGGGATTTGTTCCTGCGCTGAGCAAGTCGCTAGGAATTTACCTTCCGCTGATCACGGTCAACTGCATCGTCCTCGGCCGTGCTGAGGCATTCGCCAGCAAGCACGGTGTTCTCGATTCGATGGCCGATGCGCTAGGGATCGGCACCGGTTTCGGTCTGGCGATACTACTGCTATCGTTCATCCGGCAGCTGCTGGGGACGGGAAAGCTCGACCTGTTCGGGCATCATCTGTTCACCATCCCCGGGTTCAGCGAGAATCCGGTATCGGTCCTGATGCTCCCGATGGGGGCGTTCCTCGTCGTCGGTACGCTCCTCGCTCTCTTCAGGTGGATGGGGGTGACCAAGAATGAATAATCTGTTCGTCGTTTTCTTCAGCATGGCGCTAGTGAATAACATGATCCTCGCCAAGTTCCTTGGCTTGTGCCCGTTTTTCGGTGTCTCTAAGAAGACAAAGAGCGCGGTGAGTATGGGGATTGCGGTATTGCTGGTGATGCTCATATCCTCTGCCGTGACATGGCCAATCTATTACTACATCCTCGTCCCTTACGGGGTAGAAGTGATGAAGACGGTGATCTTCATCCTCGTGATCGCCTCACTCGTGCAGATCATCGAGATGGCAATTAAGCGCACCAACGTCACCCTGTACAATGCGCTCGGGATCTACCTCCCGCTGATCACCACCAATTGCGCCGTGCTCGGTATCACGTTCATCAATGTGAATCAGGTGTACAGCTTCTGGGAAGCGGTCTTCGCTGCGGGCGGTGCTGGATCGGGGTTCCTGCTCGTACTACTGATCATGTCAGGGATCCGCGAACGGCTGGAGTTTTCCGATACGCCAAAGGCGTTCAAGGGGACACCGATCGCCTTTATCACGGCGATGCTACTCGGGCTCTCCTTCCTCGCGTTCAAGGGGATGGTATAGGTGAACGCTACGATCACTGTGACGATACTCTCCTCGATCGGATTCTTCGCGGGGCTGATGATCTACGTAGCGAGCAAGGTCCTTCCCAAGGAGGACGAGTCGCTCGCCGAGGCTGCGCGGGTCAAGGAGTTCCTCCCCGGAGCCGACTGCGGAGCCTGCGGTTACCCCGGGTGCTTCGCCTACGCGCAAGCGGTGGCACACGATAAACAGGTGTTTGCCAAGACACCCTGCCCGATCCTCGCCCAGGACAAGGGAGGGATGAAGAAGTTGGAGGATTACCTCGGCCTGCAGGCCGAAGTGATCGTCGGGAAGAAAGCGGTCGTGCACTGCACAGGTGGCTCGCACTCCATCGTCGAGTACACCGGGCTGCAGACATGCGCCGCTGCGACACAACTGGCATCGGGATTCAATGAGTGCCCATACTCTTGCCTTGCCCTAGGTGATTGCGTGCGTGTCTGTCCTACGGGAGCGATGTCCATCGACCAGGAGCACCATGTGGCAGTTGTTGATTGGGAGACATGCATAGGCTGCGGCCTCTGCGTCACCGCTTGCCCGCAGGGACTTCCGGAGTTGATCCCGGCAAACACCCCCCAGTATGTCGCCTGCAACTACCAGGCAAAGCGAGACATCCCTGGGCGCAAGCGCTGCCCGGACGGGTGCATCCACTGCCACATCTGCGAGAAGGTTTCCGAGGAGGGAGCGGTCACGTGGGACGAGAAAAAGGACCTTCCTATCTTCCACGTCACTCAGGTCGATACAGCGATCGAGAAGTGCCCGCGCCACGTAATCAGAAAGACCGTGGCGTATGAAGAAAAAGAACTGGAGGTCGTGGGAAGCGCACAGGAGACGGGTTAAGTAAAACTCGTAAGAACTGAGAAGAATGAGGTTTGGCACATTTGCCAAGTCTCGGTGGGAGTGGAAATGGAGAAGGCCCGCTTTTCGCGGGCCTTCTTACCTCGGCAGTGAGGGCGGTTGACTGCCTGGGAGGTATGTCTAATTCCCACCAATATGAATACGGATCGAGAAGTGCCACCTGCCATCCGGCCCGTAGTACCAGTACCAACCTGAACTGGGCGACCCTTGCTGCCACTGCCCATTGGACCAGTACCAGCTTCCACCCGGGAACCAACCGAAGAACGGGGGTGGGCACGAGTAGCAGGATGAAGGCGGTGTGTAGCTTGGAGGGGGCGCGTACCCGGATGGGGGAGTGTAGCCGTATCCACCCGCGACAATGGTGAACGACGTCCACGCGGTTGTCCAGCAGGCCTGCGGAGTGATCCCCATGATCTTCCCCTGGAGCCCCTGTGGGCTCACCTGCGGGTAGGGTTCTGTGTACGTGCTCGGCCTCAGGTTGAGCGGAATCAGACTTGCGAATATCTGCAGCTTCTCCAGACCCGTCGGGGGAGTGATGAGAAACTTGTAGCCCGCATCGGGCAGGGCATGCGTTCCAGCAGCGACGAAATTGTTCCGCGAGTAGGCGTTGGGAAATACCAGTCGCACAACACCATCGGGCTGCAAATCGTAGATGTAGATGTAGGCCTGTTGGTTAACGGCGAAATAGATCAACGCGTTCTCGCCGACCGCGTAGGTCTGCTTATTCGTCCACACGTTGACCGTCAGGCTCCCAGGATTAGGAGAGGGGACGATCCCCAGTGGCGTCGGTGCGCTCTGCGCGTTTGCCAAGGCAGGAACCAGCATCAAACCGACGAGAAGCACAGCTAGGAAGAAACGTTGTAGTTTTGTCATCTTGATCACCTCGCTTGGATCTACACTCCTAAGCGTTCCTAGTTTCATCCGATCCGCGACGGTGGCTCCTTTCGCATGCGCGTATTGCCATCTGTATCGCACACAGGTATCGTTTCAGTATGTGGCTCACTGCCGGATTTGTGGACATATCAAGATGGCGCAAGGACGCAAGGGGCCGGGTTCGTTTGTGAAGAGTGGGAGGGTCGATGAAGGTAATCGGACTTGCCGGTGAAGCCGGCTGTGGGAAGAGCGCTGTCGGGAGACTTCTAGGAGAGCGTGAAGGGGTTACGTGGATTGACCTGGACCCACTGGCATGGCAGTGCTATCGCCCAAACAGCAAGACGTACAGACAGCTCGTCTCCCGATTTGGGAGAATGATCCTCGCGGCAGACGCAGAGATCGACAGATCGAAACTGGCGCAGATCGTCTTTTCCGATAGCAAGGCGCTTGCAGACCTGAACGCGATCGTCCATCCGGCGTTGAACGAGAAGCTGCGTGCAGTCATAGGAGAGGAGGAAACAAAAGGGACACAGCTTCTCTTCTTCGAGGGAGCGCTCCTCGGCCTCTCCCCGCACGTCGATTACTCCTTGTTTGATGCAATTCTATGGCTCGTAGCCAGCCGCGAAACTCGCGCAAAGCGGCTTCGTACCGCCGGTCGAGCGCAGCATTTACAGCGCCATCTAACATCGCCGAAGGAGGGACAAACTATCGAGATTAACGCGGAAGGAAGCGTTGAACGTACGGCGCAGCTTGTACTTGAAACGATACAACACCTACCACCCAGCGGATAAGGGCAGGCACCTTCTCTGACCATTCAGGCGGCCAGATTCGAAAAACGAAACGGGCGAATGTCTATTCTTATCGGGCCATGCGCCCAGTTCAACTTGGTAGATCCTCATAGAATAGGGGTTGGAGATTAAGTAATGCGCGATATACGTATACTACAAGAGATAATAGTTCGTGCCACAAACGAAATCGGGGCCCTGGCCAAGGTGATTCGCATCCTAAGCGACATGGGGATCAACATCCTCTCCGTCGTGGTGAAGACTGATGATAGCGAGACCGCGATTCACCTCATCACAAATTCGCAGTCCTATGCACGCGATGCCCTGCGCAAGGCCGATTTCGCCGTGAAAGAGCGCAGCGTCTTGGTTGTGGAGATTCCACACCATCCAGGGTTCCTGTGTCGCGTCAGTGAAGCGCTGGCGCGCAAAGCGATAGCGATAGACGAGCTATACGCCACTGTACCACTGGAAGGTAAGACGGGTATCGTTGTTCTTACCTGTTCTAGTAACGAACGGGCGCTGCAGGCACTGTACCGCCACTACCACTGAGACACTGAATCCACTTCAGGTATGTAACATCATTTTTAGCTAGTAACTGTAGACTCAGCGTAATGTAAGTGCCATTCACACCAAGAGATGTTGCCCGCCACAAGCAGATGCACCTGGTGATCGACGCCTACTTGACCGAAAACGGGACGAGGGTCGCTTCCCCAGCGCTGTTGGTTATCCACACGAAATACGTTCCACTGGCAAGCGACGTCGTATCTATGGTGAGAAGAGATTTTTCCTTGAAGTAGTGGGTTGAGAAGGACAGACCGGATGCCGCGGCTCCGCCACCAGCCACTTCTTTAAGGCCAAGTACCGCTACCTTGATGCGCGGCTTCCCGCCGCCTGGAAGGGATACATCAACTGTTTTCGTTGCTTCAATCGGCGTGATTTTATCTTGAGCAAGGAAAGTCAGCTCATCTAGGGAAGGGGAATTCGGTTTTCCAGCGCTTGCGATGAGGCGGTCACCAGCCGCGTCATGGCCACTGGTGAGGATACCGGGATTCGTATGCCAATTGGAGTCCAGATCGCCACTTAAAGGATCGCTGCGCTCCATCGTGGCACAACTATCAACATTTCCCGCCGGCCATCCGGGCATGCTTGGGTGCTCGTCGTTTGCCGTGTCCACGACGTTTCCCTTCGCGTCGATCAAGAGCACAACGGCCCCGCTATCCGGGAGGATGTATTTGTAGGTCGTATTCTTGTCGTAGATCAGATTGGCCGGCACGTCGCTCACGGTGTATTGGCCTCGTCGCTCAAGCATGTAGTAGCCGTGACCTTCACCGTCGCCCTTTCCAGCGGCCCACCACGACATGTCGACCACACGCCAGGTGTTCCCACTCGAAGCGATGAATGCGATCTGCGAACCGGGAGTGTGCGGCACGGAGAGATCGATCGGCGACGGGCTGATCGTGCCGCTAAGCGGCACACGTGTCCACTGATCCTTCGGTGGTACGGTATTTCCCTTGCGATACCAACAGACAGTCCATCCGGTCAAATCGACCGGGGTCGAGCCCAGATTGCGCAGCTCGATCCATTCATCGGCCGGGCTGGCCGGTGTGCCCGCCCACGCGATCTCGTTGATGATCACTCTACCATCGAGCGACTGAGCGACACTCCCTCCTCCACCGACACTTGCCTCTGTCACTTCGATGCTCAATGATGTGTTGCTACTCGTCCCTTCACCTGTGAACCCCGTCCCCGTGATCGATGCGGTATTGGTGAGCGGCCCGGGGAGATCGTCTTTACTGACCGTGTACTTCGCGTAAGCGACGATCGTCTGTCCCGGAGCGAGCACACGCGTCGGAAGGGAGACATCCCCAAGATGGTCGTCTGTAAGGACCAAGTCAGTTATCGTCGTCTTGCCGATATTTATGATCGTGTATGTGTAGGTAATAACATCGCCGACCGCTGCCGTGTCGGTGTCGCACGTCTTCGAGAGTTTCAGATCGCCAGAGGTCGAAAGACCGTACAAAACTAGTGTATCGCTTGCTTGCAGGCTCTTGCCCGAGGGATCGGTCGCCGTCACGGTCACCGTATCGGAGAACGCCCCGGGAAGATCTTCCTCGGTGATCGTCACTGTAAACGACCCAGTCAGGCTTCCCCACGGCGCAAGCTTCTTGCGAGAGAGAGGGATCGATCCTAGGCGTTCATCGAACAGTGTTAGATTATCGAGGACACTCTCACCCGTGTTGGTGATCGTGTACACGTAGGTGATCTCCTCCCCCACCGACAACAAATCAAACGGGGAGATGGGAAAACCGCGACTGTCCTGCGCGGCGAGTGTTATCTCTATCCCCGCGGGGTTGGAACGTAGTGATACGCTTACGCTCGCACTATCCGTGACCTGGCCTCCATCCTCGGTCTGCGCGCTCACTGTGACCGTGTTTACGATCGGGCCGGGGAAGAGATCGGGGCTCACCGTGAGCTCGGCGCTGCTGCTTGTCGTCTTTCCCGGTGCCAGCACATCCTTTCCCAGACTGATCGGACCAAGCTTGTCATCCGTTGCGCTCAGCGCGGAGAGCGTTACCTTGCCTGTATTGGTCACGGTGTAGGTGTAGGTGATCGTCTCTCCAAGTTCTGCCTCCGTCCGATCCGCGACCTTCTTAATTGTGATCTTCGCAGTCTTTGCCGGAGGCGGAGGAACAGGCACTGATCTCACGCTGATCACGGTCTCATCGCTTGCGGTGGCACCGCAACCATCTGTTGCCACAAGCTTCAAGCGAAGCGTCGCCTCGCTGTTCGGGGCGGTGAATGTTGCGTCAAGCGCGCTTGGATCGGAGAGAACGACGGTCGAGCCACCGACCTGTTCCCAATGAACATCCGCCAGTGAACCATCCGCATCCGTCGCCGTGCCGGATAGCGTGACGTGATCGCCCGGGTGCACGGCCTGATCGTCGCCGGCACTGACCTGCGGGCGGTGATTAACGTTTGCGACGTGGATCTGCACCTCATCCTTCCCTGTCGCGCCGAGGTCGTCGGTGACCGTCAACGTAAGTGTAACATCCTTTCCAGCACAGCTATCGACGCTCGGCGCGGTGTAAGTGGCGTGCAGTACGTGTGGGTCGTCAAACGATCCACCGGCCCCGCCGTCATCCCATTCGTAAGACTGGATCCATCCGTCGTTATCGTTGGCGCTGGCATCGCTAAGTTTCACGTCCTGGTCTTCGTCCACTTGCTTATCGCTGCCGGCATTGGCAGTGGGAAACGAATTTACGCTTAGCCAGAACGAGTCTCTTGCTATGCCGCCGTCCGCATCGGTGACAGTTAAGGTCATCCGTACCGCGCCGCTCACCATCGGAGCCGTGTAGGTGGGGTGGATGACCGATGGATCGACGAACGTCCCCACGGGTGTTCCACCCGTGGGCGCTTCCCACGCGTAGGAGGCAATTGCTCCTCCTCCATCACCCGCCCAGGCATCGGAAAAGGTGGTTGTAGCGCCCAAGCGGACCATCATGTCTGGTCCGGCATCCACAGAGGGCAGAACATTCACCGTCACGCTTGCCGACTTATGCATGGTCGATCCGTCGGTGAGCTCCGCTGTATTGGTCAACCTTGCTGGTGCGGTCGATTCCACGCGTGACTTGATCTGAACCGTAACCCGCGCTTCCGTGCCAACCGTCCCCAGTTGAATCCTCCCGCGCGGCGGGAGCGTATGCCAGTCGCCGCCGTCCACGCTATAGGTGGCGTTGTACTGATCAAGCCCCTTAGGAAGTGGGTCATTCACTGTGAGATCAGTCGCACTGTCGCCGTTGGTGACTTTTACCTCGTATGTCAGCTTGGCCCAGCGGGCAACCGGATGAGGCGAGACACTAAGGCTGATGGACGCAACACTTCCCAGCACCAGACTGACGGACACGACAATAACCAGAAACGCTCCAACAACAACACGCAACACGCGAGTAAGCATAGACTCCGCCTCCAATAGAGAGTGTCGTCAATGGAGATCGCCATTGTGGTAATACTTGTCACACTTGTCCCGCGTATTTGTGCATAGAGAACGAGACAAACGCCACGCTCAACGCACGAACAGTTGTCGAGAGCGGTAGAAGTACTCCCCCCCGGAGATGATGGCAAGTGCTATTGCCAGGTAGACAAATACCGCCTTCGTCGTTGATAGGGCCGGGCCAAGCGAGAAATAGCGGCCACTGAGGATGATCAGCACGAGGCCGATGTGCGACATGGTCTTCAATTTACCCAGCGGGCTTGCGGCGATCACCTTTCCCTCGGCGATTGCCATGATCCGTAGGCCGGTGACGAGGAACTCACGTGAGATAATGATCATCGTTACGGCCGCGCTCAGCTCGCCCAGCTGCACAAACGCGATCAACGCCCCGGCGATGAGCAGCTTATCAGCGATCGGATCGGCGAACTTGCCGAACACAGTCGTCTGCTTCATGCTACGCGCGAGGTAGCCATCGACCGCGTCGGAGGCGGCCGCCAGCACGAACAGAACGATCGCCAGGATCGTCGCTATTGGCTTCTCCATCAGAAGGAGGTACATGAACAGCGGTACACTGGCGATACGAGCAAGCGTTATCTGATTTGGGATGTTGAAGCGTATCAACTTTTTCCCCCTGTGATGTGTCAGTCACCCGTTGCCAATCCTATCACTGTAGGCGAGCGGCGTCCACAATTTGGGCAAACGACTCGGCGACCAGGGCTGCTCCGCCAACGAGTGCTCCGTCAATGTCGGGTTGAGCCAACAGCGATTTGGCGTTTGCCGGTTTCACGCTCCCACCGTAGAGTATTCGCATCCCCTGCGCCGCCGCCTCATCGTAGTGCGATGCGATCCAGCGCCTGATCATGCTGATCGTCTCCTGCGCCACCTCAGGGGTGGCCGTCTTCCCGGTTCCGATCGCCCAGATCGGTTCGTAGGCGATCGTTATCTTCGTTAGTGTCATTGCGTCGATCCCGGTGAGATCCTGCGTGAGCTGGCGGGTGATCTTCTCTTCCACGAGATCGTGTTCGGAGAGAGTCTCGCCCACACACAGAATCGCCTTGAGGTCTGAATCGAGGGCCACATTCAGCTTACGCGCGACGATTGTATCATCGTCACCGAACAGCTCGCGCCGCTCGGAGTGGCCGACGAGAACGTAGCTACATCCGCACGCCTTCAGCATGTGCGTGGAGATCGCTCCGGTGAACGCGCCTTCTGTCTCGTAATGCACATCCTGCGCACCAAGCTGCAGTGACTTACCCTGCAGCAACCTCCCGGCTCGGTCCAAACTGGTGTACGGTGGGATGATGAGAACATCGATATCCTCCACGTTCTCCAGCTTCGGCAGTAATTCCTTGATGAATCGCTCCGTCTCCTCGGCGGTCTTATGCATCTTCCAATTGCCGGCAATCAATGGGCGTCTCATGGTCATGTCCTACCTCCGTCGTAGAATTATAGCCCTTACCACCAATCGTGCGAGTAAATTGACTTCTGACACGATGCACCCTATGATCCACACAGTCAAGGATCTTGCGAGGAGGTACGCATGGCAATCACAATTGGAGCGATAGTGGTGATAGTGCTCATCTTCCTGATGAACGCGATTCGCGTCGTACGTGAGTATGAGCGGGGGGTAATCTTCCGCCTGGGGCGTCTTGTTGGGGCAAAGGGGCCGGGGATATTCCTGCTCATCCCGATCGTCGACAAGATGGTGAAGATCACACTACGACTAGTCACCCTCGATGTGCCGCCACAGGAAGTGATCACCAAGGACAACGTGACGACGAGCGTCAACGCCGTACTGTTCTTCCGCGTGATCGATCCAAGCGCGGCCGTGGTACAGGTACAAAACTATGTTGAGGCGACGCGGCAAATCGCGATGACAACGCTTAGAAGCGTCCTCGGTGGAGTGGAGCTCGACCAGATCCTCTCCGAACGGGAGGAGATCAATCTCAAGCTGCAGGAGATCATCGACGAGCAGACCGACCCCTGGGGGATCAAGGTAAAGACGGTCGAGATCAAGGATGTAAAGATCCCAGTGGACATGCAGCGGGCGATCGCCCGCCAGGCCGAGGCCGAGCGCGAGCGTCGCGCGAAGATCATCAACGCTGAGGGAGAGCTGCAGGCATCGACCAAACTCTCTGAGGCGGCGGCCATCATCGCCAAGAACCCGGGTGCGATGCAGTTGCGTTACCTGCAGAGCTTGGTCGACATCTCGTCGGAGAACGCATCGACCATCGTCTTCCCGATTCCAATCGACATGTTCAACCTGCTCCAGGGCAAGGGTCAACAGGACAACAAATAGCGAATAGATGAAGCATTACGGTGTAGTGGTGATCGGTGCCGGCCACGCCGGCTGTGAGGCGGCGTACGCCTCGGCCCGTCTCGGCGTTAAGACGGCACTCGTCACGGTCAATCTCTCCGAGATCGGCAAGATGCCGTGTAACCCGGCGATCGGCGGGCCGGGGAAGTCGCAGATCGTACGTGAGATCGATGCCCTCGGCGGGATGATGGGTCGCATCACCGATCAGAGCATGCTCAACATCCGCCTTCTGAACACGAGCAAAGGCAGGGCGATGCAGGTCCGCCGTGCTCAAGCCGACCGCGATGCGTACAAGCTGCACTGGAAGAAGACCCTCGAACACACGGATGGACTTGACCTGATCGAGGGGATGGTCGAAGAGCTCAGGATATCCGATCACTGCGTGAGCGCCGTCCGCTTGCGCGAGGGGCTGGAGATCGTAGCGAGGGCGGTGATCATAGCTGCGGGCACATTCCTAAACGGAGAGGTGCTGATCGGGAACCTCGTCTATCCCGCCGGGCGCACCGGCGAGCCGCCGTCGATCGGCCTGGCAAATTCGTTGCGCAAGCTTGGGCTACGCATGAGCCGCTTGAAAACCGGGACAACACCGCGGGTGAACAAACGCTCGATCGACACGAGCGTGCTTGAGCGTCAGCACACGAGCGATGTCCCGCTCGGTTTCTCCTTCTGGCGCGAGCAACGGGTGCTAGCGGACGACTTCCCAGTCTACGTCTCGTGCACCAACGAAGAGACCCACGCCGTCATCCGTAACAACCTCTCCCTCACCCCCAACTTCAACGGGCTGATCACGAGCGAAGGGCCGCGCCACTGCCCGTCGCTTGAGGCAAAGATCGTCAAGTTTCCGCAGCGCGCGAGCCACAAGGTCTTCCTGGAACCGGAGGGAAGGGACTCAGCCGAGGTCTACCTGCAGGGGATCTACACCGCGTTTCCTCCCGACATCCAGGACCGCATCGTGCACAGCATCGTGGGATTGGAGCACGCGCAGATCGAGCGCTACGGCTACGACATCCAGTACGACTACATCGACCCCACCCAGCTCTCACCGACCCTAGAATTGGACGGGATCAGGGGCCTGTACCTGGCCGGACAGGTGAACGGGACGACCGGATACGAGGAGGCGGCCGGGCAGGGACTCGTCGCTGGGGTGAACGCCGCCCGCAGCGTCGTGGGCGGTCCGCCGTTCGTCATATCGCGCACGGAAGCGTTCATCGGCGTGATGATCGACGACCTCGTCACCAAGGGCGTGACCGAGCCCTACCGCATGCTTCCCTCCCGCGCCGAGTACCGCATCACCCTGCGCGAGGGGAACGCCGACCTGCGCCTCTCAGGTATTGGACATGAGATCGGACTGCTCGACGATCGCTGTTACGAGCAAGCGATGGTGCGCAAGAGTGAGATAGAAAAGCTCCTGCTGCACTTGAAGAACGAGCGGATCGGATCTAACCATCCGCTGAACGAGGCCCTCGCCCGCCGTAGAACCCCGGTTCTCACCGACAACGGGGCCAGCCTGTACGAGCTGCTGCGTCGCCCGCCGGTGCGCCTGTTAGACCTAATCTCTGATAATGACTATCCTGAAGACGTCCTGACGGAAGTGGAGATCGAGGCCAAGTACTCGGGGTACCTGGAGCAGCAGGAGAGGGAGATCGAGCGCCTGCGCCGCATGGAGCGGCTGCTCATTCCAGAAGACATGGACTACGCGGCGCTGGAGAGCATATCGATCGAGGGGCGCGATCTGCTATCGCGCGTGCGCCCGAGCACGTTCGGCCAGGCATCCCGCATCCCGGGAGTAGCGAGGGCCGACCTATCGATGCTGGCGATCATCTTGCGGCAGTAAGGGAAGAAGGAGAATACAAGCATGCTGATCGATGAAATCAAGGAATTTGTCGCGGCGTTACCAGCAACGCTGAAAGAGAAGCGAGGGGTCTATTCCGTTAAGTTCACCGTCGCTGAAAGGCGTGTTTTCTTCTCGAAGAAGAAACTCACCTACAACGCTAAGTTTCGCGTGGACGATGACAACAAAGAGCTGCGTTTTACAGAGATGCTGGTGGAATCTGGATCTGGCATGTCCGGAGGCGACATTGACACAGGCCCGGGCTTCGGATTTACGAAAGAGACCTACAGGACCGGTGCTGGGCCGCGCAACGGCACCATAACAGAGCAATCGAAGTTGTTCGGCGCGAAGTACCACTATACCTTTGATTCCTCGAAGATAAGGGGAGCAATCGAGAAATTAGCGATTGACGCCGGCTACGCGTTCAACTACCAGATGACCTCTCATGGTCTTTGAGCGAGTGTCGTGTCTTGCAATGCAAGGCAGATTAAGTAAGGTTAAGTATTGCTTGCTTCATCGATTAAGGCAACAAATAACCGCTTGAACACCAGGTATTTCCGCCACATTCGTTCGGGGTGCCATTGCACCCCCACAGCGTATCGCAATGACGAGTGCTCGATGCCCTCGATAACCCCGTCGCTTGAAAGAGCGCTCACTCGAAAACCGGGGGCAACATTTCTCACGGCTTGGTGGTGAAAACTGTTGACGCGCAGGCGAGACTCACCGAGTATTTTAAACAGTTTTGTCCCAGGTTGAACATCTACGGCGTGGGTAGGATACCACCGGGGAGCCTTCTGTCCATGGATGAGGGTTCCCTCCCTCTGAGCGGCGATGTCCTGATAGATGTCTCCACCGGCAGCGACATTGAGCATCTGAATTCCCCGGCATATCCCGAGGATTGGGATGTTGTTCTGCAAAGCTAGCTTTGCCAATAAAATCTCGACATGGTCTCTCTCCGGGTCTATCGCGGTGTAGTTATACATCGGTTCCTCGCCAAAGTGCACCGGATCGACATCTGGTCCGCCGGGCAGCAGAACTCCATCGAGTTGAGCGAAGAACTCTGAGACCATGCTTTCATCGTCGATAGCAGCCAGTAGCAGAGGCACCCCACCAGCGGATTGAATAGCGTCTACGTATGCTTTTCCGCCCACATAAAACTCCCGTTCTTTGTTTAGAGATACCACAATTCCAATAATTGGACGCATATCTGCCCTCCTCACGCTGACTGTTTACTGTCGCGACTAATCCCATCCCGTACTGTTACCTTGGTCTCCGCTAACGACATCAATGTACTTCAGCCTGGCTGCTCTTATACACCACCAGACTCGCTGCATGCAAGATACGCATGAATCATCCACGGGGTTGACTTCGTGGGACTGGATTGTAAGACCGACGCCGGCCTCCCTTTAACGTTACTCACCGGGATGTTAGCTGTCCTCCAGAAGATGGTTAGCTTTTGCTCCCCGGCTTAACGAATGGGAGCCCACTGCGACAGAGAGGGCAATCGTCCGGCGAGTAGACCGGGATCTGCATGCGCACTGCTCCGATCACCGAGAGAGGAAGCTTCGTCCCCTCCGGACGGCGGTCGACGATGCAGGCGATCCCCACCGGAAGGCTGCTGCTATCCTCCACCAGGCGCGCTACTTCTAGCGACGATCCACCGGTGGTGACCACGTCCTCGACGATGAGGATCCGCTCGCCACGTGAGATCTCAAAGCCGCGGCGAAGCGCCATCCTCCCTTCCGCATCCCGCTCGGAGAACATCCCCCGCACTTTTCCCAATGCACGTGCAAGCTCGTAGGCGACGACGATCCCTCCGAGAGCTGGGCCGATGACAGCGTCGATTCTCCCGAACTTCTCCGCGCGTTCCGCCAGCGACGCGGCCACCTTTTCCGTCAGCGCTGGGTGTTGCAGGAGCTTGGCACACTGCACGTAGCGTGGTGCGTGGTTGCCGGATGAGAGGAGAAAGTGCCCGTCGAGCACCGCCCCCACCGATATCAATAGTTCTTCCACTTCCTCATTGCTGAGCATTGCCGCGGATCCCCTCCCAATCTGTTATTTTGTTTTCTTCCATGTATTTCTCCAATCCGGCGACGATCTTCACCGCGGCGAGTGGATCGACGAAGTTCGCCGTACCCACCTGCACCGCGTGCGCCCCGGCCATGATGAATTCGAGCGCATCGCGCCAGTCGCCGATCCCGCCGATCCCGACTACCGGAATCGTCAGCGCGGCGGCAAGCTCGTACACGATCCGAAGCGCGATCGGCTTTATCGCTGGGCCGGAGAGCCCGGCGACCACGTTGACAAACACTGGTTTTCCCGTCTTGATGTCGATCGCCATCCCGCGGAACGTGTTCACCGCGCTCACCGCGTCCGCCCCCTCCTCCTGCGCGGTGCGGGCGACCGCAAGCCCGCCCGCCGGCGGGAGCTTCACCCACAGCGGCAGCGTACACACCTTGCGCGATCGCCGGACCACAGCTGCCGTGCGGATGGCGTCCTCCCCGACCGGCCCGCCGCGCGATACGTTCGGGCAGGAGACGTTGATTTCGATCGCATCGACCGATGAATCACACAGGCGGGCGACCGACCGCTCGTACTCCCCCGGGTCATTCCCCCACACGTTGGTGATCACCGTAATCCCCTGGGCCTTCATGCGGGGAAGCTCCTCCCGAATGAACGCCTCGATCCCCGGGTTCTGCAAGCCGATCGAGTTGAGCAGGCCGCCTGCGGTCTCCCACAGCCGCGGCGGCGGGTTCCCCTGGCGTGGCATCAGGGTGAGCCCCTTGGTGCAGACCGCCCCCAGCCGGGCTGGGTCGTAGATCTCGGCGTACTCCGCCCCGAACCCGAACGTCCCCGAGGCAGCAATCACCGGGTTGCGTAGCCGCAGCCCACCGACGACCACTCTCATGTCACCCATTCCACATCACCTCCGAGGAGGGAAAGATCGGGCCATCCCGGCAGACGCGCGCGTACCCGTGCACTGTCCGCACCGCGCAGCCGAGGCATGCTCCCACCCCACACGCCATCCGTTCCTCGAGTGATACGAAGAGCGGCACCCCGGCGCGGCTGCAGATCCGGTCGAGCGCGGCGAGCATCGGGCGCGGGCTGCACGCGTAGCACGCATCGTAACCATCAGGGTCGAAGATGTCGGTAATGAATCCTTTTGTCCCGCCGGCTCCTGTATCAGATGAGACCATGACCCGCGCCGCGACACGGGCGAACTCATCCACCAGGTACGGCTCGTCCGGGTATCCAAGGTAGGCGTCGCTCCCACTGAAGACCCCGGCCGCGTAGAACAGGGGCGCGATCCCGAGCCCACCGCCGACGAGGGCGATCCGCCCATCACGTCTAGGCCAGCCGTTCCCGAGCGGCCCAGTGATCCCGATCTCATTCCCCGGCGAGAGCCTGCTGAGGAGCCCTGTCCCACGACCGCGGACAGCGTACAGGAACGAGATTCCATCACCGTCGAGGTTGAACACGCTGAGCGGACGGGACAATAGCGGATTGCGGTCCCAGGCGCGCAGCATGTAGAACTGGCCAGGTGCGGCGGAATAATCTCCCCGCAGCTTGAGAAGAAATATCCCCTCCGCCACTCGCACGTTCGATGCCACCTGAGCCGCTGCGACCTCTATTTTCCCAGCCACCGGTCGATGTCCTTTCGCATGTCGATCGCCGCGGCGCGGGCGTAGTGGGCATAACGCCGGTTCCCGTCGGGCTTTCCGCGGTGGGTGCCGATGATCGAGCGCGATGCGTTCACCACCGCACCGTTCCCGTCCCGGAACGCCGGGGCGACGTCTTTCCCTCCTCCGCCCTGCGCCCCGTAGCCGGGGACAAGGAAGAAGACCGATGGGAACTCCGCGCGCACCGTGGCTAATTGTTCCGGCCCGGTCGCCCCAACCACTCCCCCGATCGCGCTGTAGCCGCAGCGCCCGATGTGATCCTTGCCCCATTCCGCGACCGCGCGCGCCACTTTCAAGAAGAGCGGCTGTCCATCGCATGTAAGCTCCTGAAAGTCATGCGCTGAGGGGTTGGAGGTCCTGATCAGGACGAAGATCCCCTTCTCATCGAGATACGGCAGGTACGGGCGGATCGCGTCGTAGCCCATGTACGGGTTGACGGTGATCATGTCCACCGCGAACTCCCCCGCGAGGTGGGCGCAAGCGTACATCTCGCCGGTAGAGGCGATGTCCCCACGCTTTACGTCCCCGACCACAATCGCCCCTTTTTCGTGCGCGTAGGCGACCGTATCACGATAGGCGGCAAGGCCGTCCACCCCCAGCGCCTCGTAGTGGGCGATCTGCACCTTGAAGCAGGCGCAGGCATCGATCGTGGCGTCGATCACCTCCCGATTGAACTCGAGGACCGCCCGCACCGGCGGCAGCTTGCTCAATAACGACGCAGGCAGGAGCTGCACGGACGTATCGAGCCCCACGCAGACCGGTCCCTGCTCCAAAACGGCGTCAAACAATCGATCGATGATCATCAAAATCCCTCCCAAAAGTCTTTCCGTCCAGATGAACGACCTGTCCGCGCCGCACGGTCGCCCACACCCTCCCGCGCAGCCTCTGTCCAATGAGCGGGGTGTTCTTCCCACGCGACAGAAGCCAATCCTCGGTCACGGTAAACTCCTCGTCCTCCTCGATCAGCACCACGTCCCCGTCGCGGCCGGGCTCGAGCGATCCCTTGTTCAGCCCGAGGATCCGCGCCGGCCGGGCTGCCATGGCACGCACGAGGGACTGAAGATCAAGCTGGCCCGTGCGCACCAGCCGTGAGTGTAGGAGGGGAAACGCGGTCTCAATTCCGGAGATCCCCGGGGCTCCCTTCTCCTTGTCCGCCGCAGTGTGCGGGGCGTGGTCGGTGGCGACGGCGTCGATCACTCCGGAGGCGAGGGCGGCGAGCAGCCGCTCCCGGACCTCCCGCGGGACGAGCGGCGGGTTCACGATGTAGCCCGGCTCCAAGCACAGGTGGTGCGGCGTCACCTCGCAGGTGACCGGTACTCCGTCCCGCTTTGCCGCGGATATCAGCTCAACAGAGCCAACGGAGCTCACGTGCTCGACGTGAAGCGCACAGCCGGTACGGCGGGCGAGGAGCAGGTCGCGATTCACCATTACCTCCTCGGCCAGGGCCGGATCGTCGATCCCGCGGTACTCGGAGTGTTCGGCAATCGGGCGACCGAGCGCGGCGGCGCGGCGGAAGGCGAGCAGGGCCACATTGGGTCGCTCCACCCCGCGCCCGTCGTCGGAGAACGCCCATATGTGTGGGGCGAGCCCGTCCATGTTGGATAGTTCCTCCCCAGCGATCCCGCGGGTAATTGTCCCGAGCGGGTACAGTTCGATCAGCCCGGCCCGGGCCGCCTTCTCTTGCATGTAGGTGGCAATCTCCGGGCGGTCACAGACCGGATTGGTGTTTGCCATCACCGCGACCGCAGTGTAGCCGCCGTGCACCGCGGCTGCGCTTCCGCTTTCGATGTCCTCCTTCTCCGGGTAGCCGGGGTCGCGGAAGTGGGCGTGCAGGTCGACAAACGCCGGGAGGAGGGTCCTCCCCCCACCCGGCAGCACGTCCGCATCCGGGATGCGCAGGCCCCTACCGACGGCGCTGATCAGGCCGTCCTCGATGTACAGATCGCCGCGAAAATCGCTGTGCCCATCGACCAGCCGGACGTTGGTGATCAGCAGACCTTTGCTCACACCCTGACCCGTTCGCCGCAGTAGGCGCACTCGTACTCCTTCGCTTCTCGATCGACGAGGGTGAACACGGAGGTTACCTGGCGCTCAACCGCAACAATGCAGCGCGGGTTCTTGCACTCGATCAGTCCGACCACTCGCTCCGGAAGCCCGGGGGTGACCTTGCGCGTCACCGCGCCGTCTTCTATGTAGTCGACGGTGGCATCGGGGGCAAGGAGCCCGAGCATGGTGAGGTCGATGTCCAGCGTATCGGATATCTTGATGATGTCCTTGCGCCCCATCTTACTGCTCGCCACGTTCATCAGCAGCGCCACCGGATAACCAGCCTTGCGCAGCCCCAACCGCTCGAACACCTTCAGACCACGACCGGTTTGAATGTGATCGATCACGATCCCGTCGGTAATGCGGTCAACCCTAAGCATCTCCGTCCTCCTTGTCCGAAAGCAGATGGACGATCAGCGCCATGCGCGCGAACATCCCGAACCGCGCCTGATCGAAGTAGACGGCACGCGGGTCGGCGTCGATTGCGTAGTCGATCTCGGTCACCCGTGGGAGCGGATGCATGACGATCATCTCCGAGGAGGCCGCCCGCAGCTTGTCTTCCGTGAGGATGTACGTGTCGCGCAGCCTGATGTAATCCTCCTCGTTGAAGAAGCGCTCCTTCTGGATGCGGGTCATGTACAGAACGTCGGCGATCTCTAGACCGTCCTCCATCCTAGCTGTCTCCTCCAGCGTCGCCGCAGGGTTTATCTCCTTTACCTCACGCACGATCCGCTCCGGAAGGCGCAGCTCCGGCGGGGAGATCAGGATAAATTTGGCCCCGGAGTAGCGGGCAAGTGCCTTGACGAGAGAGTGCACTGTCCGACCGTAGCGCAGATCGCCGCAGAACGCGACCGTCAGGCCGTCGAAGTGCTCCTTGAACCGATGGATGGTGAACAGGTCGGTCAGGGTCTGCGTGGGGTGCTCGCGCGCCCCGTCCCCGCCGTTGATCAGCGGAACTGGCGAGTACTCCGCCGCCAGGATCGCCGCCCCTTCCTTGGGATGACGCATGACGATTAGGTCAGCGTATCCCCCGACGGTACGTATTGTGTCACCGAGGCTTTCGCCCTTGGATACCGAACTGCTCTTCGCGCTCGCCACGCTGATCACACCACCGCCCAGCCGAAGCATCGCTGCCTCAAACGACAGCCGGGTGCGTGTGCTCGGCTCGTAAAACAGAGTCGCCATCAGCTTGCCGCGACAACGATCGCCGTAGTCGGATGGAGAATCGATAATTCGAGAAGCGAGTGAGAAGAGAACATCATAATTCTCAGGTGAGAAGTCGAGAGAAGCGAGGAAGTGGTTTGTAGCCACACCAACCCCCTTAAGTTTTGTTCGGATTATAAGCGAGACGGCGTGATGCACAAGTCGAAGATTATTCCCATTCGATCGTCGCCGGTGGTTTGCTGGTGATATCATAGACCACGCGGCCGATCTCCGGTATCTGGCGGGTGATGCGGGAAGCGACGCGATCGAGAAAATCATGTGGTAGGCGGGCCCAATCTGCGGTCATCCCATCCACGCTCGTCACCGCTCGCAGGGCGAGGATGTAGCCGTACCTCCGTTCATCTCCCACGACCCCAACGCTCCTGGCCGCGGTGAGGACCGCGAGGGCCTGCCAGACATGATCGTACAGCCCAGCCTCCTTGAGAGACGAGATAAAGATCGAGTCCGCCTCTCGCAGGACGCGCAACCGCTCCGGCGTAACCTCACCGATGATCCGGATTGCTAGTCCGGGCCCGGGGAAGGGATGGCGTTCACGGATATCTTCGGGTAGGTCCAGCAGGCGTGCGATCTCGCGCACCTCGTCCTTGAACAGGTAACGGAACGGCTCCAGAAGCTTGAACCCGAGGCTCTCGGGAAGCCCACCGACGTTGTGGTGGCTCTTGATGTTCGCTGATCCCTCACTTCCCGCAGATTCGATCACATCGGGATAGAGCGTCCCTTGCGCGAGGAAGTGAGACGGCCCGTGCACGCGTGCCTCCTCTGTAAACACGGCCACGAACTCGCGGCCAATGATCTTCCGCTTCTCCTCAGGATCGGCTATCCCGGCAAGGGCGGAGAGGAACCGCTCGGAGGCATCCACGCTCACCAGGTTTACCCCCAGTGGGCGCAGCAACTTCTCCACCTCCTCTCCCTCGCCCGCGCGCAGCAGGCCGTGATCGACGAACACCGCGATATGCTCGATACCCGCGCGGGTGAGAAGGAGGGCTAGAGTGGATGAATCCACCCCGCCGGAGACTGCCAGGAGGACACGCTTTTTGCCCCCATCGGTGCGTTCCCGCACCTCAGCGAGCAAGCGTTCCAGCGTACGAGACGGGGTCCAATCGAGCACAACGCCGGCAATGCGCAGGAAATTGGCCAATACAATCTTCCCTTGCGGGGTGTGAACAACCTCGGGATGAAACTGGATCCCGAACATCCGCCCGTCCGGGGATTCGACGGCGGCGATCGGGTTGTCCTCCGTGCGCGCCGTCCCCCGCCAGCCTGGCGGCAGCTCGGTCACCGCATCGGAGTGGCTCATCCACACTTGTAGATCCCCGTCCTCCAACCCGGCAAAGAGGGGCCCGCCACATTGGATGAGGCGGGCGCGACCGTACTCCCTGGTTCCGGTGAGAATGACACGGCCACCGAAGTGAAGCACAAGGTACTGCATCCCATAGCAGATCCCCAGGATCGGCAGATTGAGGTCAAACAGCCCCTCATCCGGCTGAGGGGCGCCCGGCTGGAGCACGGAGGCGGGCCCGCCGGACAGAATTATCGCCTGCGGATCGTGCGCTGTGATCTCCTCAACGGTAGATTTTCCGGGCAGGATCACGGAGTAGGCGTGCAGTTCCCGGATGCGACGTGCGATCAGGCGTGTGTACTGCGACCCGAAATCGAGGATGACGACGCTCATCGGTCTTCTTCTGCCTCAGCGAACACGATGCTCCCTGTCTCCGGATTCATGTTCGCAATCGAGACCAACGTGACAACCGGTTTTTCGTAGCGCGAGAGCACCTGTCTCCCCTCACCGAACTCCTTAGCAATCACAAAGCCAAACCCAACAAGGCTCGCCCCGCTCTCAATCACCATGTCGGCCAGGGCAGCGGAGGTGTCCCCGCGATAGAGGAAATCATCCACGATCAAGACGCGTTCTTGTTTGGTGAGGTAGTCTTTGGACACGGCAAGTTCGGCCGCAGTCCCCTTGGTGGGCGAAATGATGGTGCGAACGTACGGGTTGTTCATCGTGGCGGCGTGCCCCTTCTTCGCGTACAGCGCCTTCGCCCCCAGCCGACGCGCCACCTCATAGGCGACCACATTTCCGGCTGCCTCCGCGGTGAGCACACAACTCACATTTGAATTGGCAAATCTATCAAAAAGCCGTCGCCCCACCTCCTCCATGAACGCCGGGTCGATGCGGTGATTGAGAAAGCCGTCCACCCGTAAGAACTCCGGTCCCACCACGACGCCGTAACGTTGAACCCAGTCCTGAAGCTGCATCTAGTGCCCTCCTTGCGGTGTTCTGTCTGTTGGATGAAGCGATTGTGCCCCAGCAAAACGGCTATTACAACACTGACTTGCTTTTGAAGTTGCACGCGCGATCCTCTGTTCTCGCCGTTCGCGAAACCGGGAAGAGTTCAAACCCCGGGGAAGGAACCTCTCCTTCGACTACTAAAGAACCAGCTAGGTTGTCCGCCGCCCGTTGTTCTTGATCACCCCGCCCCAGATCTTGCCGTTGGGGATCGTAATTACGGTTCCTTCTTCTGTCCGCAGCGTCGTGTTGACCAAGTTCATCCCCTCAACCATCCCCGATGCTCCCGCCGCTTCGATCTCGTCGCCGACGTCGTAAGGGCGGTAGAGAAGGAGCATGAACCCCGCTGCAAAGTTGGACAGGGTCTGTTGCATGGCGAAGCCAAGGATGAAGCCGGCCACTCCCAATCCAGCGATCAGGGGCCCGATCTCCACTCCTAACTGTCCGAGCGCCATGATCAGAACGACACCGGCAACCCCCCAGCGGATCAGCTTGTAGATGAATTGACGTAACAGTTTGGAGAACTCCAATTTCGAGAAGTCCATCAGCCGTCCGGCGACCCGGACCACGATGAGTCCAAGCAGCCATCCGCCGAAGAGGATCAATAGCGCCCCACCGAGGCGTAGGCCGATCTGTGGTTCCTGACCAACGAACCAATTGACG
Organism: uncultured bacterium; assembly: GCA_913009415.1. Lineage (GTDB taxonomy): Bacteria > Bipolaricaulota > Bipolaricaulia > UBA7950 > UBA9294 > M55B144. The sequence continues at coordinate 15,726 of CAJVYM010000002.1, read as the reverse complement.
AAGTCGCTCATATGCCTCTCCTCCCTGATGGATTATCAGGCGTTTCCGCAGCCCTCTTGGCGCAACATCTTATTTCGAGCGGACACAAATTTGCAAGCTTAGGTAGAAAACACGCCGCCGCAACAGGAGACCTGTACGTATCGTGCCTGCAATCCTGCCTTTTCACACGCAGCAATTGCTTCGTCCGCCGCCCAGTAGTGTTCCTCCTCGTCCCATTGCGCGGCCCATCTTCGGTGCGCTTCTTCCCGCTCTTTGACCGTGGGAAAAGCGATGTCGCCGATGATCATTCTTTTCCGTTCGGTGAGGTGGTCACGCACGAACCTTTTCAAGATAGAGACCTTCGTCGAAAGATCGAACTCGTGAAAGACGTAGGCCGACACGATCAGATCAAACCGCTCGTCGCCGAGTAGGTCCAAACCTCCGGTGAGATCACCGCGGACGAACCGCGCATCAGGAACTTTCCTCCGCGCTGCGGCGAGCATCTCGCTTGAGAAATCGACGCCGATGACCGTGCATGCGAACGCGGCGAACCGCGCGGCCAGGTTCCCCGTCCCTGTCCCCAGGTCGAGCACCCGCATCCCCGGTTCGGCAGCCGAAAGACGAAAGATCTCGCCCAACACCTGATCGTACCCGGCGAACGGAAAGACTGCGTCGGTCTGTACCGCATCGTCATAGGATTTCGCCCACTTGTCGAACAGATGGCGACGGCTGTCGATGTTCCCTCCTCGTTATGGAAATCCCTGCAACATCTTCTCCATTTATGGCGACTGCATCGCGAATTCAGGCTGATGCTCCGCGAGCAGATCGCGCATCACCTGTGCCATCTCGCGATGCTCCACCTGCGTATGAGGGTCGAGGCGGAGGGCGAAGTAGTTTCTCCACGCCTCTTGGTCTCCCATCATCCACAGTTCGGTGTACAGGCCGGTCCCGAGGACGGCGCGCGCGATATCCGCCCGCACGTTCGAATCGAGCAAAAGCCTATAAATTTGCTTCTCCAGCGTGTAGGCGAGCTGAAATAAGCCCGTCGTAGCGGTTTCAGTATCTCCTCCCTCCGCCGGGATCCAAAAATCGAGCGGGACACGCTTGTCGTCGGTATAGCGCCGACTCAGCTCCTGATAACTGAACTGCCGGTGACGCATGATCTGGCGGGCGACGAAGATCGGGACCTTGATCCTGAAGGTAGCGATGCTTTTCCTGTGTCTCTCTATCAGAGCTTCTGCCGATTCGCTTGGATCATTCTCATACGGCACGAGATCGGGGTTGTTTCTCAAGCTACCTTCAATTGTGGGACTCCTGCCATCACGGATAAATTCGAACGCCGATGACGGGAGCCCCCCGCTCTCGCTCCACAGTCGCTCGACGAGCTTTGCTGCGTCTTTGGCCGGTCGCCCGTAACAAATGCTCGCCACGGTCGCCACAGCTTCGACACGCGATTCTTCGTTCTGATTTGCCCGAGCAAAGTCCCACAATTGCGCCTTTCCCGAGTTCCACAGCCCCTTTTCCGCGATCTTCTTTATGTAGTTCACATGTTTCTCCTACTTAGGCAGGGTGACCCCAGTCTGGTCTTGATAGGCGCCGCCCGCTTCCTTCTCCGCATATGTTCGCTGCGGCCTTCCACCGCGAAAGAAGACGACCTGCGCGATCCCTTGTCCAATGTGAAGCCTGATCGGAAGAGGCGATAAGTTAGCTAATTCCAAGGTAAGAACACCTTTCCAACCCGGTTCGAGCGGTGTGACGTTGACCAGCAGTCCACAGCGGGCGTAGGAACTCTTGCCCCAGCAGACGCCGGCTATGTCGTCTGGTATATGAAACGTCTCCACCGACTCGGCCAAGACTTGAGAGCCGGGCGCGACTTCCAACGTCTCCGCCACTTCGATCTCTCGGAAGTGCCCGCGTGGAAAGTTGATCGGGTCGAGTATAGCGTTGATCCCGCCGATTGGAACGAGGAACTTGCTACCCAAACGCATATCGTACCCGAAGCTTCCAAGTCCGTAGGACGGCTTTCCAGCCTGCACTGGGACGAACGGCCAGATCATCCCTTCCTGTGTTGTGCATAGCGCCCTTATCTCTCGATCGTTCAGAATTCCGGTCACTTTTGCAATCCTCCTTCAATCTTCGTGCAGTGATACTAAAGTCTCGCGCTCGTATCAACAAGAAGAAGGTCGTTTTCGCGCAAGATGGGCATGAAGAGCGGAGGCGTTTAAATACACTAGGGTAGCCGCAACCAAGCAGGGGGAGAAGAAGTAGTGCCAGACGATGTTGTCCCTTGGGTTGGTGCTGTGTACTGTTTCCCCTGGCTCTGTATGCTGACGACCGGTGCAACATGTTCAGCCAACACAAGCCGTGAAGCGACATCGTGGAAGATGGCCCCTGCCGTGTACCCGCCCCACACGGGTGTCGTCTTTACTTCGTCGAGAACGACGAGGCCCAGATACTTTGGTGCATCGACGGGAAAGAATCCAGCGAAGAGGGACGTGTACTTTCCATCGACGTATCCCTTTCCCGGAACCGCCTTCTGCGCTGTTCCGGTTTTCCCTGCGACTTCATACCCCGGTAGATTTGCCCAAGGGGCCGTCCCATCCTTGACGACCGCGCGCATCAGGGTACGCATGGTAGCACAGCTTGTCGGCGTGGCCACGCTGCGCAACACGGTCGGCGTGTCCGTCGTCTTGTCGCCTACTTGCTTGACGATGTGGGGCAGTAGAACCTTTCCACCGTTAGCCACTGCGGCCATTGCCCGCACAAGCTGAATCCCGGTTACCCCTACCGATTGGCCGATCGCCGTCGAGGCGAGGGCGAGCTTGGACCACTTGCTCACGTTGCGCAGGATGCCGTTCACTTCACCGGGGATCTCGATCCCTGTTGCCTTACCAAAGCCAAGATCGACGAGGAAGTGGTACAGGCGATCCTCACCCAGCCGCTGCGCGACGCGGATCATCGCGGTGTTGATCGAGTACTGGATCGTCTTGGCGAAGGTCACCGTGCCGAAGGACTCGTGGTCGGAGTTGTGGATCACGTGCCCGGCAATGTTGATCCCATCGTTTCCGTTGAATGTGTCGCTCGGTTTGACGGCCCCACAGTTAATCGCCGCAAGGCCACCAAACGCCTTGAACGTCGATCCAGGCTCGAACATGAAACCGGTGGCCAGGTTCTTCCTCTGCGTTGCCGTCGATTGCCAGAATTTGTTCAGGTCGTAGCGGCGATCCTGTGCCATTGCCAGGACTTCACCGCTGTTGGGATCCATCAGGATCACGAATCCGGTGTTGGCGCGATAACGGCTCACGCCACTGTCGATCTCCTTTTCGCATATGAACTGCAAATCGGAGTCGATCGTCAGGTAAACGTCATCTCCCGGCTGTCCCTCCTGCATCGTCTCGGTGTGATACGTACGCCCGTCCGCTCCCTTGACGACCTGGATTTTCGCGCTTTTCCCGGCAAGCTTGTTGTCATAGGCAAGCTCGATTCCCTCCAGACCGTGCCCATCCGTGCCGACGAAACCGATGATGTTCGAGGCCAGATCGCCCTGAGGGTAGCAGCGCTTCCACGTGTCGATGAAGATCAGGCCGTGCGCTCTTGCTTCGCTCGCTCGCTTTTCTATCCTCTTCGCCGTCTCCAGATCGGCGCTGCGGTTAATCCAGGTGAAGTAGCGCGGACGGTACACGAGTCTTTCTATCTCACCAATCGGACGATTCAGCTCGTCTGCGAGGATCTGGCAGATTGCCTGCGGGTTGGTCATGTCGAAGCTATCGATGGCGATCGCTGTTGCCTTGATGTCGTAGGCAAGCGCAACACCGTTGCGATCGTAGATCGTCCCCCGCCGCGGCAGTAGATCGACGGTCTGCTCTTGAATCGTGCTCGCCACAGCCAGCCAATGATCGTGCTGAACGATTTGCAACTGAACGAGACGTCCAACAACAGCGATCCCGCCGATCATCAGAAGCGCGATGATGAACCAGGCGCGCGCGGGGGCCTTCTCACTTTTTTGTTGTGGGGGATGCAATGTGTACATAACGCACGTCGGTCGGTTCGCTCATGTGGAGCTGCTCACGCGCAATGCGCGACACACGCTCCAGCGAGAACGCCTGCCCGATCTGGAAACTAAGCCAGTTATTCACCTCCTGGATAGAGGTGATCGTCTGCTTCATGCTCTCGCGCTGTGCGGTAAGCGCAAGAATTCTCGTCCCCTGCCAGACGTAGAGGAAACAAGCCGCGGCGATGATCACAGCAGTGCATATCACAGCCAGCGTCGCGTGCGGCCAGATGACCGTGCGCGCGCGGGCCCGGCTGTACGCCCGATGCAGCGGGTAACTGATCGTCACTTCTCTCTGGCGTTCCATCTTCACCCCAAGTTAAGGGAAAACGGGATCTGTCATCGGGACATTTGTCGACGAACGATGCGAACTAGATTACCTTTCCGGGCGACGGGCCCGAAGGGTGTTGCAACGTGCACGTGAAATCTAGCCATCTATTCTGACAGTCATTTGCTTTGCGGACGCGTAGCGGCATACTAGAATAGATAGCAATGGAGGGACCGATGGACATCAAGAAACGGCCGAATCACAAGCGCTATATCCAAGTGCTTCGCAATATGACCCCTGAGGAGAGGCTAATGCAGGCGTTTGAGCTGACGGAGTTCTCCCGGGAACTGTTCAAGGCTGGATTGCGCAGGCGGTTTCCCGATATGCCGGAGGATGAACTGAAGAAACTGTATCTGGAGCGCCTCGATAAATGTCACAACAGGAATTACTAAAAAGGGTCGTTCAGGCGCTGTCACGCGCTGGCGTAGAATACATGCTGACTGGGTCGTTCGCTTCCAGCCTTCAGGGAGAGCCACGATCGAGTCATGACATAGATCTTGTTGTTGACATTCAGGCAGACGCAGTTGACGATATTGTTCAATCCTTTTCTCCTCCACGTTTCTACCTGAATAAGGATCGCGTTGCCGAAGCAGTTGCTAGAAGAGACGTATTTAATCTCATCGATTCGGATACAGGAAATAAAGTCGATTTTTGGCTGCTCACCGACGAGCCATTCGATCGAATGCGTTTCTCACGCCGACATTCTGAAAAGGTACTAGGCATCAAGATTGCTGTCTCCGCTCCCGAAGACACTATTCTGGCAAAGTTGAGATGGGCGAAGCTCTCGGGAAGCAGCGCCAAGCAGTTGACAGATGCCCTACGAGTCTACGAGGTGCAATTTGGAACGCTGGACATCGACTACTTGCACGATTGGGCCAAGAAAATAGGGGTGGAGAGCTTGCTGAAAGAGATCGAGGCGGAAGCGGAGACGATAGAGAGTTAGCGATAACAGTGCTCATAATACACAATAAGCGACAATATGGACAATAATATAATCATTGATCAACTGACTCCCGATGAAGCGCTAAGTATCCTTAGACAGCTTGCCGAGGAGGATACGGACCTTGAGCGAAAGATCGAACAAATCGCACGCAGACGCTTGACCGACATAAATGCGGAGGAGATCGCTCATCATGTGTACTTCGACCTCGACGCCCTGGCAGTTGAAGACGTTTGGGAGCGCGCGGGGGACCCCAATGAGTACATTGAGCCGGGGGAAGCGGCATGGGAGATGTTTGAGGAGACGCTGCACCCATTCATGCGTGAGATGAAGAGGTATCAGGATCTGTCCATGCCCCTGGAGGCAAAGCACTGCTGTATGGGGATCTTGCAGGGAATATACCTCTTCAGCAAGGAATCTCAATCCGAATACAAGAATTGGGCAGATGATGCACCGTCCGAGCATTTCCAGCTAGTCATCAACAACTGGAAGGAATCCACCAAAGACTCGGCCGATATCGCTGAGATAGAGGATTTCGTCAGAAGAGAACTCTCCGATTGTTGATCGCACTGCCCGATATCGCGAATCAACCACGGTGTTTGTCCGCTCCTGAAGCGACGTGCCGTCAAAAGTGGAATCTAGTCTATCGCCTCAAGCTTCCTCGCCGCGCGCAGTTTCGCGCTGCGGGCGCGCGGGTTTGTCGCGATCTCCTCTAGCGTGGGGATGATCACGTGTTTCGTGAGCACCTCCATCTCCACTTTCTTATCGCACATGCACACCGGCAGATCGGGTGGACAGATGCAGGAGAGGCCCTTGTAGCGAAAGAACCCCTTGACGATGCGATCCTCCAGTGAGTGGAAGCTGATCACCGCCATCACGCCTCCTGCGGAGAGGACGGAGAAGCCCGCCTCCAGTCCCTTCTCCAGGTTAGAAAGCTCGTCGTTCACCGCGATGCGCAGTGCCTGAAAGGTACGCGTCGCCGGATGGATGCGCGGGGGATGAAACTTGCGCGGTATGGCATCGTGCACGATCCTCGCTAGTTCGTCCGTCGTCTCGATCCTCACCTTTGTGCGCGCAGCCACGATCGCGCCGGCGATACGATGAGCGAATCGTTCCTCACCGTAGCGGGAGATGATGCCTGAGAGTTCCACGACTGATGCATCGTTGACCAGGTCGGCTGCGCTCGCTCCGCCTGTACGATCCATGCGCATATCGAGCGGTCCGCTTTCGCGGAAGCTGAACCCGCGCTCGGGCCGATCGAGTTGCAGAGACGACAGGCCAAGGTCGAGGAGGAAGCCATCGATCTGGTCTAGTCCAAGCGTACTCAGAATCTCCACACAATCGCGGTAGTTGCCGTGCACAAGGCGAACGCGATCGCTGTAGGGGGCGAGCCGCTCTTTGGCGATCATCAGCGCATCTTCGTCGCGATCGATCCCGATCACTTCGAACGTCGGGTATGCTGCGAGGAGTCCCTCACTGTGCCCGCCCATGCCGATGGTTCCATCGACGATCGTAGCACCTGGTCTAGGAGACAATAGCTTCACCACCTCACGCATGAGCACCGGCTGGTGGATAGCTCTATAATCTACTTGTTCTATGCTCATAGTTTCTCCAATGCGGCGACAAATCGTGAGAATCCCTCGATCGCCCGCGCGTGCATGGCGCGATATGCTGCATGCAAAGCCTCAGGCGATGGCGGCGAGTTGAGGACCTCCATAACCTGCTCCGAAGATGGAAAACGACCACAATGGATCTCAAAGCCACTCGCATCTCTTACCTCAGCTACAAAGGCATCGATCTTTGCGTCCTCGCTTAACGCGATCATCGGCGCTTCCGCGCGCAGCGCGAATTCCAGCCCGTGCAAACGAGATGATATCACGAGGTCCGCGTCTTCCAGTACGTGAATTGTATTGTCGATCGTATCGGCGCGCACGATGCGGCAGGGAATATTGAGCCGATCAGCGATCCTCTTGCTAAGGTCTAAATCCTGTGTGGGGAAGAATGGAAGGAGCGTCACGGAGATCTTAGTTCTGTGCGAGACCTTATCGAGCATGTGCACCACCCTCTCGACCATCTCGCCATCGTCAGTTCCTTGTCGCTTCGCCTGCCTGTGCCGGCGAGGGAGACAGGAGTGAGTAGTGATTTCCAATTCCGGTTCGTGCGGTACGGATGCCGGTTGCGAAGCAAGGCCGGAAGCCGAAGAGAATTCACTACGAAGGACACGAAGAATGGAACTCGATGGGTTGTCAAATGCGGTAATTGGCTGTGCGATGCCACCAAGCTTAAGATTATGATCAAGCGCTTCGCTCTCTGACTCCTTCGTGCTCTTCGTGCCCTTCGCGGTGGAAATGTCTTGTCCCTCTGTGAGAATCTTGGCACTTGAGCCTTCCTCCTTGAAGCCCCGCTTAGGATAACAAAGGCTTCCATCGTTTTTTCCGCCTTTGATCGACAAGATGATGTGATAGCTCTCCGAGGATCGTGTCGCTGGAGCCTCGACCGGCGGGAGGAGGAAGAACAGATCGCCTTCGATCACCGCGTCCAATTCCAGGGTTCGTAGGAAGTTTACGCTTTGTTGATCGCGGCAGCCAATGTAGGATGCACGCTTCAGTGCAATGCGCGTCAGCTCCTGTGCAAAGCGCCCGTTTATCGGGCCGATCCCTTGGCCAAAAAGGAAGACCGGCCTTCTTGCAATGCGCGCAAGAGCGATCAACCCGAGGTAGTACAAGAGCGAGCGGTTGCTCGTTCTATTCTGGAGCAGGCCGCCACCGCCGAGGACAAGCGCCCGGCAGTGCCGCAAGGCAGTATACACACGCAGCAGAGACCTTCGATCGATCTCATCTGCTCCCTGTGGGGAAGCGGAAAGCCAGAACGCATCGATGCTGAGCTTAGCGAGTTCCTCGTGCAGCGCAACGCGGATCGCCTCGTCCCCAAGGTTTCCAAACCCGTAGTAGCCAGCGATGACGATCCTCTTCGGCTCAGCTTGTTGCGCAGTCATGTCGACTGGAATGGAGGCCCCTGATTCTCAGCATCTTTCTCGATCGGATCTGCGAGAATCTGTCGGAACTTTTCCTCCCGTTCTAGCCGATCTACCTCTTCGAGGATATTTCGCTTCGCTTCCCGGACTTTGGCAATTCGATCATCCATTTCTTGTATTCGTTGCTCTGCACGAGCGGCTCTCTCGGCAACTGCAAGGTCCTTCTTGAGTTGCCGAACCCGCGATCCTTCTATGCCTATTGAGAATAGGAGCCGCTTGAAGAAGCCCATGCTTTGTTTTCGTGCATCGAACTCTTTGTGCACACTGTCTCGGTCGATGCCTTGTGCACGATCAACGGCGATCTGTTCTTGATTCTTCTCTTCTTGCAGGCTATTGATCTGTTGTTCAATGTTGTTCAGCCGCTCCTGTCGGTACCCTAATTCTTGAGATGTGTCCAGTTGGCTGAAGTCTGGATCACTAAACAACTCGTTGACGAAGCGGCTTTTCTTTCCCCTCTCAGCGGTAACCCACAGCCTTTCAATCGCCCGTGTCGCACCCACATAGACTACGCGCCGCTCCTCCTCTACACTCTCCTTCTCCTTTTCGTTTGATTCATAGGAGGAGTTGTTTCGCGATTCAAGGTGGAAGAGGGCTACCCCTCGCCATTCTTTCCCCTTTGCCCTGTGGATTGTCATCACTTGTACAGTGACATCGTGACCGTTGCTGTTTTCTTCTCTCTCCTTGTTTTCCTCTTCGCTATCTCGTTGGGCCTCGCAATACTTCAGGAAGTCGTGTGGATTAGCAAACTCCTTTGCGCGCTCTTCAAGCTGTTCAAGAATCGAACCTTCATCAGCTGTGTCATTGTCGTCAGAAATTCCGCGTTGCTGCTTGAAGTGCCTGTTGAGCGCGAATGCACCATCGATCTTGCGGAAGAGATCATTGGCATCTGAAGGATCCATTTTCTCTAACTCATGCAGTCCTTGAAGGTGGTCAAGTAACTGAACAACTTTCCTTCTTTTCTCTACATCGCTCTTGCTGGTGGTAAGACCCTCGCCGGAGCGAAGGAAAGCGACCGGTTTCTCAGCATTATTGACTCGGGATATATAGTCGTCGCTAAGATACCGATTTGGTACGTGGAGAATTGCCTTCCAAACATCTCTAGGAGGAGATGGCCAGCCAAGCACTGCGGCAAAGTAGCCTATCATGGCACCGGCAGCTCGTCGGGAGTAGAAAACCGGCTTTTCTATACAGAAATATGGGATTCCAGCCCCCTGTAAGGCGTCTACAACCGCGCGATACAAGTCCCTATACCGCACCAGTACCGCGATTTTCCCCCACTCAAATCCCGCTTCCTTCGCTTCTTGAAGGCTTTGCACTAGAAATGCCTTTTCTTGAGCGAGATCTGATCCAATGAAGAGTTCAACTTTCCCTCGTGAGGCACTCGCTTGTGCTTCAATCTTTTTCTCCTCACGTTGCGTGTTATGGCTAATGAGAAAGCCGGCATGGCGCACGACAAGCTGCGAAGAGCGGTAATTCGTAGACAAGGTAACCTTGCGTGTGTGAGGATCCTTCAAGAACCTTCTCAAGCGCTCGATGTCCGCCCCACGCCAGCCATAGATCATCTGGTCATCGTCCCCGACGACAAACAGGTTTCCGTGTCCAAGCGCCAGGATCTCGATAAGCATCGATTGTGCGGCATCAAGATCTTGGAACTCGTCGATCAGAAGGGCATCGAGCGACATTTGTGTTTTCCTTCGTAGGATCGGATCTTCCGCAAGTTCTCGAACAGCGAGGTAAACCTGATCAGCAAAGGTTAAGTGATCGCTGCCCTTCTGCCACTGGAGGAAATCTTCGAATATCTCAGACCAGATCGGATTGTCCTCCTTTGGCCATTTACCTTTTATGAGACCCCTACATACTGGCTCAAGGAATCGGCCTGGTGACACTAGTTCGCGCTTTGTGTTTTCGATGGCCTCTTTCAAGGGCTGCGAAGCTCCCCTTTTTCTACGAAGCTCCCCGCAGTGCTTTTCTACCACTGCAAAGAGTTTCTTAGAGTATTCCTTGTCTGCGTATGCATCAAACCCCCGTCCTGTCAACGCATATCTGTCAGCGAGCAGATTAGCTCCGTAGCTGTTGAAGGTATGAACCTGGCGTTTAACGTCTGAAAAGCCCATCTTCCGAAGGCGTTTCTGCATATCTTTTCTTGCCTCACTGTTGAAGGCCATGGCCAATACGCGGTACTCATGAAAGCCCTCATTAACAAGATGAATGCCTCGATTGGTGAGGACGAGCGTCTTTCCGGAGCCGGCCGGGGCAAGGACACAGACCTGCCCTGGTTTGGTGAATACTGCTTTCTGCTGAGAGTCATCAAGTTTGTCGTCCATCAGAAAACCCTGCGATTTCTCCACCTGTGACTCATCCAAGGCCTGCTCAATCTGTTCCACGCAGCGCCCGACCCTACTATTGATCTCTCCCCCGGTAAACCGTAGGACCGGATACCCTTGAGCTCGCAGATACGAGTCGCGCTCTTTGTCCTTCTCTTTTGCTTCAGCGCTTGAGTGATAGGCCTTGCCATCACATTCAACAACAACCTGTGCGCCATTCTTTTCCACAAGGAAGTCAACGTGATATCGGCCGATGAGAGCCTGCGCTTTGGAAGATAATTCCTTCTTCCTTAGGGCTTTCGCCATCAGGTCTTCAATGTAGGTCATCTCCGGTTGATCGGAAGCTAGATCAAGAAGGGAGCTACTCGAGATAACACTGTCCTGTTTGAGAATAAGCGTCAACGCATCGAGACGAAGACCTCTATTATCAATTTTGCCATTGTCCAACCACAAATTTCCTCTCTCCCAGTCAGCTTGACGGTCAGGGCTCAATAAGAAGACAGACTCATTCTCCCAACGAATCAGACGAAGAACCAGACGGTGCAAAGCGTTAGCGTTCTCATAAGCTTCTTCCGATGTAATGTTGTACAGCAATACCGGCCCACTAGGTTCAGATAAATCCAGCAAGTCGGATGGGTGCACCGTTGCTAAATCTGGGATAACTTTGCCTAAGATTTCCGCAATCTGTGCCGCATCGTGCTCGGAACATTGGAAGATGGAAAAACTTCGGCTGCAACTTCCCCAATCTTGGATCTTCTCACGTCCCTCTTGAGATATCACTATTGTCCTCCCATTTCTGTCTCAAACAATAAACAATAGCACTCAGCAGCCTGGAAACACATCCCTCACCTGCACACGGCTATCCGTTCCCCGCTCATGGCAAGACGGTACCAGAGGGATACTGCGAAGTACAAGGGCGTTGGTCACATCGCACAAGTGCTGCTAGAATTGCGCTTACAAGACGGAGGATGAATGGACAACAAAGAAGCGGGACGGATGTGGAACGAGAATGCGGACACGTGGACCGAGCTGAGCCGGGCCGGGTACGATACCTGCCGCGATATGTTCAACACGCCAACGTTCTTAGATATTCTTCCTGACATTGATGGCCTTGAAGGGCTCGATATCGGCTGTGGCGAAGGGCACAACTCTCGTCTCTTGGCGCGTCGCGGAGCGAGGATGACAGGAATCGACATCTCGGAGCGCTTCATCGAGCATGCGCGCGCGAAAGAAGAGCAAGAGACGCTGTGGATCTCATACCGTGTGGCGGACGCGGCTAGTCTCCCATATCCCAGGGAAACGTTTGATTTCACAACTGCGTTCATGAGCCTGATGGATCTTCCAGAGGTTGAACGCGCCGTTTCCGAGGCATATCGCGTCCTCAAGCCGGGTGGATTCTTCCAGTTTTCGATCTTACATCCCTGCTTTGACACCCCACATCGCAAGAAGCTGCGCGATGAACAAGGCAAAGCGTACGCGTTCGAGATCGGCGGATACTTCCACAATCTGGACGGTGAGGTAGAAGAATGGACGTTCGGCGCCCTGCCCACAGACCAGCGGGAGCAAGTCAGAAAGTTCAGGGTGGCCAGGTTTACCCGCACCATGAGTGAGTGGTTGAACCTACTCATCGATGCTGGCTTCGCCCTCGAACGCTTCGCCGAACCGAGGCCGCGCGATGAGGTCGTGCTGCAGCATCCGAATCTCCAGGCTGCACAGGTCTTTCCCTTCTTCCTCATCGTGCGAGCGAGGAAACTGACCTAAGCAGGATCGCTCGCTATCGGCTACAATGAGTCGGTGATCACCATGAAAGAGTTCGAGCAGATTGTGATCGATCCTGAGGTTTGCCACGGTAAGCTGATCATAAAGGGAACTCGAATCATGCTGAGCAACATCCTGAGTCTGCTTGCTGGCGGGTATACCATCGAACAGATTATTGTGTACTATCTGGAGCTAGCAGAAAAGGATGTCAAGGCGGCAATTGCGTATGCTGCAGCCTTCATTGACGATGAACTCGTGCTTACCTCCACGAGTAGCTCAATTGCTCCATGACCAAGTTCCTGCTCGATCAGAACCTGTCCCCCTAGGACGGCGGTGTTTCTGCGCAGCCTGGGCTGGGAGACCAAGGACATCCGAGAACTGGGAAAAAGCGGCGCTCTAGATGGGAAATCTACAAACCAACCAGAGCAAACACTATATTTTAATTACGTATAACCTAAACTTCCCGCGTCGTTTCACGGCAGATAAAGATCTCCCTGGACTAATTCTATTGCGAGTCCATCCACAGACAGTGGAAGTTCTTCACCCTATCCTCCGAGGCTTTCTGACCAAAGTTAGGCCAGAAACCCTTGTAGGGGCAATTGTAACCTAAGTTGAGCGATTTCCTTGCTAGAACAGAGGCGCCTCCTGGCGTATAATGCAGTACACAAGCACAATACAGAGCATTCAGAACCCTGTGTTGTGTATCACCCAATGGGTGAACACCATCCACACCAGGAGGTGCTTTATTATGACCCGTCAGCGAACGAAGAACAAGATCGATCGTATCGAACTCACCCCTGATAACTTGACTAGCAGAGCCGGCTTGACTCCTTGGGTCCACTACCTGGACAGGATCAACATCTACGGTCTCCTTGATCGGTACCCCAATGAAGTAAGACTTCACGGGGCAGGCCTTCGGCTCGATCCGCAAATCATCCAAGGGAGTCAATGTGGCAGAAGCATTCAAGCAACTGTTGTGCTTCTTTCTGGATGGGACGGATCTACACCTGACCTACTTTGACCATCTGGCTGCCGATCCCGGCTACGCCGCCACCATCGAGACGGATCTTGGCGACATGGTCTCATCGCATCAGATGAAACGGTTCCTCAACGGGTTCTCCTTCTGCAGGAACTTCCTGTTTCGCCGGCTGCTGCAAGATCTGTTCCTGTGGCGGCTTCGGGCAAAGAAACCTGACGTCGTGTTGTTGGATCTGGATACGATGGTGATGGACAACGACGATGCGCGGTGCAGAGAAGGGGTAGACCCCACCTACAAGGATCGTAACGGGTTCCAACCCCTGCAACTGAAGTGGGGAGCGTACGTGGTGGATGCGGTGTTCAGACGCGGCAAGAAACACTCCAACCACGGCAAGACAGTGGTGCGTATGATGTCCCACATGGTAGAGAGGATCAGGAGAGAGTACAATCCCGATGTGCCGATCGTGCTTACTGTAGATGCTGGTTTCTTCGACCAAGAGAACTTCCGTGCATTTGAGAAGCTGGGCATTGGTTACGTATGTGGAGGGAAGCTATACAATGATATCAAGCAGCGAGCCGAGCAGATCCCTGAAGAGGACTGGCAGCTGTTAGACAAGGAAGACGGGCGCAGCTATCTTTGCGCCTCGTTTGCTGACCAACGGGGGACGTGGGACAAGCGAAGGAGAGTAGTGTTCACCCGGCTAACCAACAAGGATCACCAGGGAGTGTTTGCCTTTGCTCAAGACCGGAAAGTGTACTACACTAATCTGGGAGAAGACGATACTTTCACGCAGAAACTAACCGCGGGGGGGAAAGCCGGTTGGTTGACGACCCCGGGGGTGGTTAGCCTGGCCCATGGCCGGGGCAGAGACGAACTACGCCACCGTGCCCTGAAAGAGTTTGGTACGGAGAAACTTCCGTTCAAGAGGGTTGAACCAAACACCGCCTTCTACTACACGATGGTCCTTGCGTTCAACCTGCTGGAGGCGTTCAAGCGGGATGTTACTGCGGAGATCATCTCTCCTGACGTGTATCCGACCACCTTTCGCCGGACATTCCTGGACATTGCGGGGAAGATCGTGGCTACGAGCCACCAGGTCATCCTTAAGGTGACGCGTGTAGTGTGGGAGAGGTTGAACCTTCAGAAGATCTGGGGTCGCGCCAATTCACCTCCGGTGACTCCACTGGCCTGACTCAAGCACTACCCCGATTCCAATACAGTTCTTGCCGCTGTCTCCGGGGAGGGTGTGTCTTGCTGGCTCTCTGTGAGCTGATTTGCTACCTGTTGATTGGTGTTATCGGCCACATGTTACCTGGCGCTAGCTTGTCCACCACATTTTGCTCAGCAAATCGACCACCAACACGGGGTGCGATGAAGAATCGCTGGTGAATCGCTCAGATTAGGTATAAGTGTGCTGGTTGCATTTGGCCCATGGGTTCCGTACGTTCTCGCTCTCAAGCCACGGTCCTTTGCTCAATTCTTCCCCGCCTCTCTCTGGTTGTTCTCTAGTTTGGGTGTGGAGATGTTCAGAGCAGGCTTTCAGGGTTTTGCTGATCATTTGACCTATGAAGTAACTTTCTCGAAAGCGACGCGGGATTCATTTAGAGGTTCTTATATGGTAGACACCGTCGCTGGAATCGTGGGAATCTGTACCGCGGTACTCTTGGGGCTCCCCATCCTGACATTTTTTTCTCTGGCCACACTTGCGGCCCCATGGCTCCTAAGCAAGCATGGGTTAGCCACATTCACCCTGTGGCAACTTACACCATGGCTAACGCTGATCATTTGTGTAGCACTGGCGGGCATCCCTATAGCGGCTCTTGGGTTTCTTCCGATCGCTTTGTTGCTGTACTAGCGCACCTTCCCACTTATGAACGGCTAGAGCCCGCCCTGGACCATTTGCCAAGGTGGCTTCTCTGCTCTTGATCCCAGCTTTTATGGAGGAGCCGGTGCGTATTGCCTCTTATTAAACCGTGCGAAATAGGCTTGACATTGTGATGTCAGTGTGATACAATGTTTTATTATGAAACGAGATGCACGCAAGCTGACTCACAAGGAATTGACTGAATTGAGGAAACGAGGGGTAGCCAGCGTCCAAGCGGGGGAGAGCCCAGAAGTCGTTGCGCGTGTGTTCGGCATTTCCCGCATGACCATCTACAACTGGTTGGCGCTCTATCGGCGTGGAGGATGGCCTGCCCTTGACGCCAAGAAGCGTGGTGGACGCCCACCGAAGTTGGATGCCAAGGCCATACGCTGGGTGTACGACACCGTGACAATGAAGAATCCGTTGCAGCTCAGATTCCCATTTGCTCTCTGGACGTGTGCCCTGCTGG
>CAJVYM010000001.1 GCA_913009415.1 uncultured bacterium | reverse complement strand
TGAATGATTCTTTATCGAGTATCTTGTTTGGTTTGTTATGGAGGTACACTCTACAAAATCATCCTAAGCTCGGTAATGTACTGTTACAACTTAAGACCAATGCGCCCGACACCTTTGGGACGTTACCATGTTTTTTAGGGTCAGCCCTTGATTCTTGAATCTTGCGTCATGATCTGCGTATTTCATAATAAACTACCCCGTCCGCTTGCGGCAGGGCAGTTTATTCCAAGCTTTACCGAAGTATCGGCAGGGATGACGGCGAGGTCGATGTCGCCATCCGGATGCGCATGTCCGGACGCCGCCGACCCGAACAGATACACTGCACGTATGCCGGGATACCCGCGGAACACCTCCCCCGAGTTTTGCGATCTCCGCTATCTCAAACGATCGATTCTGTTTGATCATCGTCCCTTCCTCGCACGGTCTGACTATAGCGCAATTGCTGAGACCGAGCAAGGGAGAAGGGCTTTTCGGCACTGTCACTGCCTGTGCAAAATCACCATTGCTCGCACGACCCAAGACATCAGGACTCAATGACAAAGGAAAGCCGGCCTGCGAGCCGGCTTTATGATCTTTGTACTTAATCTGTCTTGGTTAATCACGCGGCGGAGGGGCGATGTGGCCGGCGTCCATGAGGATCTTTGTCTCCGCTTGTGCGTGGCGAATCTTCGTCTCTGCCTCGTGGCGCAGTTCGTCCGCGGTGAGGATGCGGCGGGCGATCCCCTGTTCGATCGCCTTCATTCCGACAGCGACCGCCTCGTTTACGAACACCTCTGTCTCCATCATTGTGGGGACGATGTAGTTGTCGTTAATTCCCTTCTTCTCCGCCGTCTCGGCGATGGCGTACGCGGCGGCGATCGCCATCTCGTCGGTGATCGTCTTGGCGAACACGTCGAGCGTTCCGCGGAAGATCCCCGGGAAGCCGATGGAGTTGTTCACCTGGTTTGAGAAGTCCGATCTTCCCGTGCCGACGATGCGCACTCCCGCTTCCTTGGCCTCCCATGGCCAGATCTCCGGGGTGGGGTTGGCCATGATGAACGCTATGGCGTCTTTGTTCATCGCGCGCAGCCATTCTTGCTTGATCGTCCCTGGCCCGGGTTTAGATGCGGCGATCAACACGTCGCTTCCCGCGATCGCCTCGGTCATGTCGCCGGTGCGGTGCTCGGCGTTCGTCACCTGCGCGTAGTGCCACTTGTACGGGTTCTTGTCCTGGTTCTTCTCCAGGTCTTCGCGGCCGGGATGGAGGATCCCCTTGCTGTCGACCATGATCACGTTCCCCTCGGGGACACCGGCAGAAAGGAGAATGCGCACGAAGGCGATGTTCGCCGCACCGGTCCCGATCACGCAGTAGGTGACCTTGTTTATGTCCTTGCCCACGACCTTGAGAGCATTGATTACACCGGCGAGGGTGATCGACGCCGTCCCCTGCTGGTCATCGTGCCAGACCGGGATGTCGAGCTCCTTGCGCAGACGGTCGAGGATGTAGAAGCACTTGGGGTTAGCGAAGTCCTCCAGGTTCACGCCGCCGAACCCGGGAGCGATCCACTTCACCGCCTGGATGATCTCCTCCGGATCCTGAGTGTCGAGCATGATCGGGAACGCTCCCACCCCGCCCAAGTACTTGAACAGGAGCGCCTTCCCCTCCATCACCGGGAGCCCCGCGTGCGGGCCGATGTTCCCCAGGCCAAGGACGCGCGAGCCGTCGGAGACGACGGCAACGGTGTTCGCCTTGTTGGTGTAGTCGAACACCTTGCTCTGGTCGGCCTCGATCTCCTTGCACGGAGCAGCAACGCCCGGGGTGTACCAGATTCCAAAATCACTCACTTCACTCACCGCGCACTTGAGCGTCGTCTCGATCTTCCCGCGGTAGAAGGCGTGCCACGACGGTGCCTTCTTGGCTGGAATCTCCGCTCTGCGCTTCATCTCTTCTACGCTAAGTCTCTCCTCGCCCATCACTCCCCCCTTTCGATCCGATCGTGTATCGCCTGCATGTTCTCGTGTACGGTTTCACCCAGAGTAGTGTACAGGCTCTCTCCGTGGGCATCCATAGTTACGGTCAAGGGGCCAAACTCCTTGACGGAGAGGACCCACACTGCCTCCGGCATCCCCAGTTCCGAGAGCCAATGAACGTCCGTGATATCGCTGATCGCTTGCGCGGCGAGCGCCCCCGCTCCTCCGGTGTAGTGGGTGTAGACGGCCCCCACCTTACGCAGTGCGGCCAGTGTCTTCTCCCCCATTCCACCCTTGCCGATGATGGCGCGCACGGGAAACCTCTCCAAGAAACGGTCTTCGAAGATCTCCATCCGCGCCGACGTCGTCGGGCCAGCGGAGACGATCTTCCAGCCGGCAGTATCTTTTCTTACCACCGGGCCGCAGTGATAGAGGGCAAGGCCGGAGACGGGGAACGGTTCCCCCTCCTCGAGCATCTTCAGGTGCGCCTCGTCGCGGGCGGTAAACATCGCCCCGGTGATGTATATCACATCCCCCACGTGCAGGTCGCGCGCCTCCTGTTCGGAGATGGGAGTTTGTAGTATCCGTTTCATATCAGATCACCTCGATCTTCCCGCCGGCATCGATCGTCACGCGGGCTCGCCGATCGGCCCAGCACTGGTAGACGATCCCCACCGGAAGCGATGCCGGGTGCCGGTGTGCGTACTCGATGTGCACATCGAGGCAGGTCGTCTTGCCGCCCATCCCCATCGGCCCGATGCCGCTACCGTTGATCAGGTCGCGCAACTCCACCTCGAGCGAAGCAACGTTCTCTTCAGGGTGGCGAGCACCGACTGGGCGCAGCAGGGAGAGCTTGGCTAGCTTGAGGCACAGGTCGGCGCCGCCGCCGATTCCCACGCCGACGATCCCTGGCGGGCACGGCTTTCCCGCGCAGCCGACTACATGATCGACGATGAATCGCTTCACTCCCTTGATCCCCACCCCGGGAGAGAGCATCCCCAGCGCGGCGCAGTTCTCGCTCCCCCCGCCCTTGGGCAGGAGTTCGATGACGCAGCGATCGCCATCGACGATCTCCCAGCTGATGTAGGGGACGTGCTCTCCGACGTTGTCGCCCGGGTTCTCCCCGGTGAACGGATGCACTGTGTTTGGACGAAGCGGGATCTCGACCGTCGCGCGGCGCACCGCTTGGATGATCTGAGACCGCAGTGATGATAGCCCGGGGTACTTCGCGCCAACGCGCACGATAAACGTCTGAATCCCCGTGTCCTGACACATGGGGATTGATCCGTCGCGCGCGGCAGTGACGTTTTCAAGCATTGTCTCCAACTGTACACGCGCCGTGCCGCTCTCGGCCTCGCTCGCCTCCTTCAGCGCGAGAACGACGTCTTTTCCAAGGACCGTCTCCGCCTTGCGGATTGCAGCGACCAGTTGCCGAATTAGCTCTTCATCGTTCACTTTGCTGCCACCTCGAAGTGATCGGCTACAAATTTCTGGTAGATTTCCAGGTAGTCGGGTTTATCTTCGTCGACAAAAGTACCGACAATGAACGGTTTGCCGGGTATGATCTCCGCATCCTTGGGATCGGCGAAGTTCTCGATCACCGCTTCCTCGCGGTAGTAGCGCATCTCATCGAGCCCGGTGGGAAGCCCGTTTCTCCGGCCATAGTTTGTCGGACAGGGGGCGATGATCTCGACGAAGGTGAACCCCTTCTTCTGGATCGCTTCCTCCATCGCCTTTTGCAGGCGATGCACGTGTAGCGTCGTCCAGCGTGCGACGTACGGCGCCCCCGACGATGCAGCGAGGTAGGGAAGGTTGAACGGGTGCTCGAACATCCCGTACGGGGCCGTCGTTCCCTTCGCTCCCATCGGTGTCGTCGGTCCCACCTGCCCTCCGGTCATTCCGTAATTAAAGTTGTTGACGTAGAACACACTTAAGTCGATGTTGCGGCGAGCAGCTTGGATGAAGTGGTTCCCCCCAATGGAGAACAGATCGCCGTCCCCGCTGAACACCACTACCTTGTGCCCTGGCTTGGTCTTCTCCAGCGCCACGCGCAGTCCGGTAGCGAACGGGAGGGCGCGTCCGTGCGTCGTATGGTAGGAGTCAGGGCGCATGTAGCCGGCGAGGCGGCCGGAACAGCCGATCCCCGAGACGACGGAGACATCATCTACATCGAGTTTGAGATGCCCAAACGCCGCCGCCAGGCAGGACATCGCTGTCCCCAGACCGCACCCCGAGCACCAGATGTGCGGGAGGCGCTCGCTTCGAAAATAGTGCTCCAGCGGATGGTGCACGTCCTTCACGATCTGCGGTTCCGGTTTGGTCGCTACGTGTCTCATCGTGCCACCTCCTCGATCGCACTGAGGATGTTTTCCGGTCGATGCAACCCCCCACCGGCGTGGCCGACGAGGCGCACCGGGCACTGCCCGGCAGCGGCCCTTTCCACTTCGCGCACGATCTGCCCCAGGTTCAGCTCCGGGACGATCAATCCCTTCACATCACCGGCGATCTTGCGCACCTCCTTTAGTGGAAACGGCCACACCGTGATCAGGCGCAACATCCCGACCTTGATCCCCTTCTCCTCTGCTAGTTCCATCGCGCGCAGAGCCGTACGCGCAGCGATCCCGTAGGTGACGAGGACGACGTCCGCTCCATGGATGTTCTCCTCCTCCACTTCGATGATCTGATCGGCATTATCCCGGATCTTTCCTATCAGGCGGTGCATCAATTTGTCCTGGCTCTCCACCGACAGGTCGGGGTAGCCGCGCTCATCGTGTGTCAATCCCGTTACATGCACCCGGTATCCCTCGCCGGCACAGGCCATCTCCGGTACCATATCTGGCCCCCCTTTGTACGGGAGGAATTTCTCGTAGGGGACGCTCGGTTTTCGCCTCGGGTAGATCTCGATCTTGTCGGGATCGATGATCACCCGTTCCATCATGTGCCCCACCACCTCATCGGCCATCACCAGTACCGGTTGGCGGAAGCGCTCCGATTGATTGAACGCCTTCACCGTCTGATCGAACATCTCCTGCGGCGAGGCGGGGGCGTAGGCGATGATCTCGTGGTCACCATGCGTCCCCCAGCGCGCCTGCATCATGTCACCCTGAGATGTCGCTGTGGGAAGACCGGTGCTCGGCCCACCGCGCTGCACATCGACGATCACGCACGGAGTCTCGGTCATGATTCCCAGGCCGAGGTTCTCCATCATCAGAGAGAACCCGGGACCGGAGGTAGCGGTCATCGCCTTCATCCCTCCCCACGCCCCGCCGAGGACGGCGGCGATCGATGCCAATTCGTCCTCCATCTGAAGGAAATAGCCGCCGATCTTCGGTAGGCGATAGGCCATCGTCTCCGTGATCTCCGATTGCGGGGTGATCGGGTAACCGGCGAACAGGCGACAACCGGCGGCTATCGCCCCCTCGGCGCAGGCGACATCGCCGTTCAGGAAATGTTCCCCGGCAAGGATATCCTTCTTACTCATCCCTTTCACCTTCCTGTTTATCATCGCGTTCGCTCCAGATAGCAAAATCCGGGCAGAGAAGCTGGCAGTATCCGCAGTTTACGCACTTCTCCGGTGCGAGCATCTCCGGATAGTGATACCCCTTCTCGTTAAAGTGCTCTGATCTTCCTAGGACCTGGATCGGGCAGAATTCGATGCACAGACCGCACTCCTTGCACAGGTCATCGACGATGGTGATCGATCCATTTTTCGTCTTCCAGCGCTTGCCCACGCTTTCCTTTTCCACGGTCTCACCCTTCATAGCAGATGCCCTAGGGTGTGCTCACGCACGGCCTGTGGCCGGTAGTCGGGGAGGATGATCGGCGCCTTGCGATCGGTATCGATCCCCGCTCTCTCCAGCTCCTTCTCATAGTCGATCACATGCTGAAGCGACAATTCGTCAACCTTCGCGCTCTTCGCCCACTTGCCGGCGGAAATCCCGGCGCGACGACCGAACACGTTGTAATCGAGCTGGGAGTTACCCATCAACCGGTTCTTACCGTGCACTCCACCCTCACACTCTCCACCGGCGAACAGCCCGGGAACCTTGGTGTAGCCGTTGGCGTCGATCTCCACACCGCCGTTCTGATAGTGCAGCGTCGGATAGACCAGCGCCGGATCGACGGTGATGTCGATGTCGTGCCGGTGCCACATCGTCCACATCGCGGCCAGTGCCTTCTTGAGCGTCCCTTTGCCGTGAACCTGATCGATCATCGGTGTATCGAGCCACACCCCACGCAGACCACTCGGCGTCTCGATCCCGTTGTTCTTCACCCAGCATTCCTCGATGATCGCCGACGACTCCACGTCGCGCGGTTCGAGCGGGAAGACGAACGCCTCACCATCCACGTTCACCGGCATCGCCCCCTGGGTGCGCAGCTTCTCCGTGGCCAATTGGCCCAGGATCGCTGCCGGGTAGGCAACACCAGTCGGGTGGTACTGCACCGAGTCCATGTCGATGATGTTCGCCCCGGCGCGGTAGGCCATGACGAGGCCATCGGCGGTCGCACCGTAATGGTTAGTGGTGGGAAACCCTTGGATGTGAATGCGTCCGAATCCGCCGGTGGCAAGAACGGTCGCCTTGGCCCGGATGATGCGATACTCCTCCGTCTCAATGTTGTATACCACCGCCCCTGCAGCGTGCCCACGCTTATCGAGGAGCAACTCCACCGCCGGGAAGAACTCGAGGACCGGGATATCCAGGTTGCGTGCCTGATCGCGGATGGAGTTGAACGTCTCCTTTCCCGTGTAGTCCTTGGCTGAGTGCATACGCATGCGCGACGTCCCACCGCCGTGCGCCTCTACGTACTCGCCATCGACCTTGTCGTACATCACTCCGATGTCCTCGTGCCAGCGGATGATCCCCGGCGCGTCGTTCACCAATGCCCGCACCAGTTCCGGCTTGTTGGCGTAGTGTCCGCCGCCCATCACATCCAGGTAGTGGATCGCCGGTGAATCCTGCGGCCGATCGGCGGCCTGGATCCCGCCCTGGGCCATGATCGAGTTGCAGTCCCCGTGGCGCAGTTTAGTGACGATCAGGATGCGGTCGACCGGGATCCCTTGCTCGTGGGCGAAGATTGCCGCTACGGTTCCCGCCCCGCCTCCGCCGATCACCAGGACGTCTACGTCGTAGTCCACCTTAGACAGATCGACGGCGCGCGGATCGATTACCGAATGCGATTCGATGATGTCAGCTACTTCATGCGGAACTGGTTCTCCCGCCGATGGACCGAGCGCCAGTTTCCTCTTTCCTTCCGGCTTGTAATCGGGGTGGTTGCGCTCCAGGATCGCTTCCCTCTCTTTCGGGCTCATCGGGGGCGGTGGACCTTCCTTCAGCCGCCTGCTCCTGGTCGCCTCCACCTTCTCGATCGACTCCCGCATGTACGCGGGGTACCCGCCAATTAATCCCTTCTTACTCACTTCTCTCACTCCCTGCAGATGCTTCCTCGCTCACTCGGGCGGCGTACGCTTCCTCCAGCTCCTCCCGACTCATGTTCACCAACTTGTCCAGCTCGGCATCGAAGGCACCATCGGCGATCTCCTGCAGGCGATTCTCCAGGTGTTGCGGGACGGGGGACATGTAGCGCCCATAGATCCGCCGCGCCATCTGAGCCATGTGGTAGTGCTTGATGTCCGCCGGGCAGCGCATGCTGCACAGGCCGCACTGGATACAGTCAAACGATAGCTCCGCCGTCTTCGCGATGTCCCCGCGCAGGGCCGCTTGAATGTAGTCCATCACCTCAATATCCTGCGGACAGGCCTTGGTGCACGTGTTGCAGGAGACGCAGCGCGCGATCTCCGGATAGTATTGGAGGAGGACGTTCTCCTTGAGATTTATCTTCTCGATGTCGTACTTGGCGCGGGGAGCCGGGGTGAACGGAAGCTGCACCAGGTACATCCCATCGGCCGCCGTCTCCTGGCAGGCGAGGGCGAACTGCAGCCGGTAATCCCCCTCGTAGCGGTAGACGGTGGAACATGCCCCGCAGAACCCCGATCGGCAGCCCGCGCCGCGGGTGAACCGGTAGCCGGCGTACTCCATCGCATCCATAATCGTCAGACCGGCAGGGACCTCGTAGGTCTTGCCCATGACATGGATGCGGATCATTTCCTTCTCCTGTTTCTCACTTATCATCTCATCCCTCCCCCTTGACCGTCTGAAGTCGCTTCACTTTGGCCTTGAGCGAGGCGGGAATCTTTCCTGCCTCGACGCCGAACCCGAGCGCCATCAGCTGGGTGAAGTAGATAATCGGCATCTCCTCGTAATCGGGGATCGTCCGGACAAGTTCTTTCTGAGTATCGCTCAAATTAAAGTGGCAGAGGGGACAACTGGTGACAATGACATCAGCCCCCGCTCTCCGCGCCGCGCTCATGATGCGGTGTGTCCGCTCGATGACGACGTCGCGGTGATCGACCACCTGGTACGCCCCGCAGCACTCGACGGAATATGCGTAGTCGATCGGAGTCGCCCACAGCGCCTGGGTAAGGTCCTGCAGCACCGTTGGAGCATCCGGATCATCGATCGCGATCTCCTGTGGGCGCAGCAGCGTGCACCCGTAGAACGGGGCGACGGACAGGCCTTCCAGTGGGTTTGTAACCCTCTCCTCGACCTTCTCCCAACCGATGCGGTCGCGCAGGACCTCGAGCAGATGATGTACACTCACCTTCCCCTCGTAGTCGATCTCCTTGTTCATGAAGGCGTTTATCTTGTCCAACCTCTCCTGATTTCCATTCACGAATAGGCTCGACCGCTTCAGCGTGGCGTAGCACATCGAACAGAGGGTGATGATCTCCTCCGAACCCGCCTCCTGGGCGCGGATCAGGTCGCGCACCGGCCCGATCTGATGCATCAGGTCGTCATCGGTGAGGGAGAAGACCGTGCCGCAGCAGTTCCAGCGTTCCAGCTCTTCCAAAACGTAGCCGAGCGCCTCCATCACCGCCATCCCCGAGATCTCAAAATCGCTCGCGGTGTCCTTCAACGTACAGCCAGGAAAATATGTTAATTTCTCCAATTTATTCACCCAGTCTTCTTTCTAAACGATGCGACGATGGCGATCTGCGGCAGGCGACGGATCTCCCGATGACTGAGGCCATCGAGCGATACGTGGTCCATCCTCTTGCGTAGGTAGATCTGACGCATCGCCTCCATCACCTTGGCAAGATCGACTCCCTTTGGACAGCGCACTTGGCACGTGTAGCAACTGGCGCAGATCCACATCGAGTTTGCGCTCATCGCCTCGGGATCCTTCATCTGCAGTGCGTGCAACACCTGATTTGGCAGGAGATCCATCTCTTCTGCAAGCGGGCATCCGGCAGAGCACATGCCACATTGGTAGCAGTCGAATACGTTCTCGCCCGACAGCTCCTCGACCTTATCGACGATCTCATCCATCGATAGCTCAAGGAGGGCGAACTCCTCCTGCGCAGTCTGCTTGGCCTTGGTCATGGTCTCCTCCATTCCTTCGCTACCTTTCCGCCTTTGTCGTGCAGGGTGATGCGAAGTGGGAACGCCGCAGAAGGAACGTACGCCGGCTGGTAAGAGCCGATTACGCTCACGATCTGCTCGATCACGCCCTCCGTTACACCGGAAGCGCCATCGCTGATGGCCGAAGATAGAGCGGCGTTCACCTCCGTTGCGCGCAGCGACTCTGGGGATACGATCCGCGCTTCCTGGACGATCCCCTGCTCGTCGATCACGTAGTGATGGAGCAGCGTGCCGCTCGCTCCTTCGATCGCGGCAATCCCTTCACAGGGATCATTTAACGCGGAGTTGATCACAGAGTCCCCGGTTTCCAGCGTAGTTAGCGCCGAAACCAAGAGCTCCGCTGACTCCACCAGCTCGATGACCATCGCCCAGTGTCCGGCGGCAACGCGGTCGATCGGCGGCTCTCCAAGCGCGTCGAACAGGTACTTCTGAAGGGCTTTCGCCTGCGGGGTGGACGCACCGGAACCGACGTTCAGTCGAGCGAGCGGACCGACGCGAAGCGGCAGATCCTCCTTCCAGGCTAGGAGTATCGGGAGGATCTCCTTCGTGCCACCCACAGCGGTTTCAGTTCCTTCCGGATCGACAATGCGAAGCGCTCCATCGTACAGGCTCGCCTCTGCCACATCGTTCACTGTACCTAGAGAATAGGCAGGGACGCTGAGATCATGCTCGGTCACCCATATCGCCCCCGAACCTCGGAACCCTTTCTCGGCCTGCAGAGCGAACTCCAGTAGATGCGAGGAGATATCCTTGGCGCGCGGAAGCTCGTCATCCGTGGGTCCCTTCGTCACTCCACCAGCGATCCCGCACTCGGGGGTGATCCCGCGTCCACCCAGAATGTCGATCACATCACGCGCGCGCCCGAGCGTTTCAAAGATGTCGGTCGGTGCCAACGTTTCATCGGTAGTAACAAGGCCGGCAATACCGACATCTCCGCTCGGTCGGCTCAAGAATAGCTGCTCCAGATGGTGGTAGTACACACCAGCATAGGCGAGTGCCCGACGGATCCTCACCGCCTTCTCCGGCGGGGACGCACCGTAACAGCGATCGAGCGCGCTCACCGCGGCCAGGTGCTGCGAGACGGCGCAATGGGTATCGAGCCGCTGAACGTACAGCGGGAGATCCTCCGCCAGCCGGCCACGCATGTACGATGAAAAGCCATCGCCCGTTTGCGGGATTGCAACGCGGGCAGCGAGCTTATTGTTATCCGTCAGCACCACCTCGTCGAAGTGAGGGATGAGAGCGATCACGTTACTTGCCATCGTTCACCCTCTTTTTTAGAAGCGAGGAAGCGGCGGAATACTTGTAGGCCGTACCCACGACATCTGGTATCGAATCGAGCACCTGATGCTCCTTTTCTTCATTACCGTCTCCCGAGAAGGAGACGAGGGAGGCGAGCGCGTGCAGGATCGCTCCCCCTTGGTCGAGTACCCCCGCTACCGGCCCAGCGCATCCGGTGCACGGACGGTTCGATCGCAAGCAGACCGCCTCGCAGCCGCCCCTGGTCACCGGTCCCAGGCAGATGTAGCCCTGATCGATCAGGCAGACACTCGGATCGGGGGGATCGGTGTGGAACCTTCGAATTGCAGTGAGCGGATTGCGTACGTGCTCACGACCGCACTCCGCGCAAACTCCCTTGGAGCTAGCAAACACGGTTCCAATCTCTGGTACATCGTCTGAGAGGAATAGTTCTTCCACCATCCGCGTTACCATCGCCTCTGGAGGAGGGCACCCGGGGAGGATGTAGTCGACATCGATCACCGCTGAGAGCGGCTGCACGAATCCTTCTCCATCGGTCTTAGATAGTGCGCGCAACTGCGCACCGGGGTAGACGTTTGTCAGCCCACATAGGCCGCCGAGATGAGCGCACGCCCCGTAGGAAACGATCCTCTTTGCCTTGCGGCGCAATAGCTTGGCAGTGTCTATGGAACTTTCGTCGTGTAGTGGACCTGCGTAGATAAGGACGTCAATCCCCTTATCATCAAATCCAGAGATGTCATCTGATGTGAGATCAGCTCCCTGCGTCGCCCAGAAGGCAATATCAACGCCCTCCAGCATCGCGGCCAGGCTGGGGCTCAACATCAACGATTGGCTACAACCGCCGCAGCCGCTCGCCGCGTAGAACGCCAGCGTTTTCTTATTAGACATTGGACACCACCGGGCTCGGTCCCAGGGCGCGGATATCGGCGGTGAATTTTTCTACCGCTCGTTGGAAGACCAACCCCTGCGCACCGGCTATACCCACCTCGCGGATTCTCTCGGTGTTAACTCCGAACTCTCTTAGAGCTCGCTTCAACAGGTAAACCCGGTTTGATCCCTTGATGTTTCCACCCTCGTAGCGGCAGTGGCCGGGCCGGCAGCCGCCGATAAGGATGCCGTCGGCCCCCTTCGCAAGAGAGGATAGGATCATGTCCGCCGTCACCTCACCCGTACAGTTGACACTGATGATGGAGATGTTGGGCGGATAGGGCATCCGGCTGACCCCGCACAGATCGGCGGCGGCGTAGGTTGTCCACTTACACAGAAACGCAATTATCTTCGGTTCAAATCCCGTATTGTCACTCATTTCTCACTTCCCAACGCGACACCGATCATCTCTTCGATCTGCATGTGCCGCTCGTTCTTGACCTCGATTGCTCCTGCAGGGCAGGAAGCGGCACAGATGCCACACCCAAAGCAGAGGATGTCGTTCACAACCGCTATCCCCGACCGCTCGATCTTGATTGCGTCGTACGGACACACGGTCGCGCAGATTCCGCACCCCGAGCACAGTTCCTCGTTGACCGCCGCCACCTCGGGAGAGTGAGATAGCTTATCGGCTGCCAGGATGGCGATCGCCTTCGCTGCCGCAGCGCTCCCCTGGGCCACCGAATCGGGGATATCCTTCGGCCCCTGCGCGGTACCAGCGATGAACACTCCTGCGGTTGTTGTCTCCACCGGACGCAGCTTGGGATGAGCCTCTTTGAGGAAGCCGTTCTCGTCAACATTGATGTGAAGCGTCTTCGCCAGTTCAGCCGTCCCCTCGCTGGGGACCATGGCCATGGCTAGCACCACCAGATCGACATCGATCTCCATCCGCTTTCCGCTCAGGGTGTCCGCACCCCACGCGGTGAGATGATCTCCTTCATCTACCACCTTGGCGACTTTTCCCCGGATGTAGCGAATACGCTTGCCGGAGATGATCCCCTGCGCAAACTCCTCATATCCCTTCCCATCGGTGCGGATATCGATGTAGAACACGCTTCCTACACCATCGGGCACTCCCTTCTTGAACAGAAGCGCTTGCTTGGCGGTGTAGGTGCAGCAGATGCGGGAGCAATAGGGGTTGTGTCGCCCCGGATCGCGCGAGCCAGCGCAGTGGACGAAGGCGATCCGCTTCACTGGCCTCCCGTCGGAGGGACGACGGAGCTGCCCCTTCATCGGTCCGGATGGATGAACCATTCGCTCAAACTGAAGTGAGGTCACAACGTCGGGATACTTTCCTCCACCGTACTCGGTGAGGTGGCTGGGATCGTACAGGTCGTAGCCGGTGGCGACGATGATCGCTCCTACCTTTTGGGTGATCATCTCGGGGGCCATATCGTAATCGATCGCCCCGACGTCGCACACGTCCTGGCACAGACCACAACGGATCGGCTTCACTCCCAGGCAGGCGTTCTCGTCCAGCACGTAGGATGAGGGGATGGCCTGCTCAAACGGCAGGTAAATCGCCTTGCGTTCGGACAGGCCCTCGTTGAATTCCTCTTTCACGCTCACCGGGCAAACCTCGGAGCATTTGTCGCACAGGTTGCACTTGTCCGTATCGACGTAGGTCGGGTTCTTGCGGATCGTCACTTCGTAGTTTCCCATGAAGCCGGCGACTTTCACGACCTCACTGTAGGTGAGAAGCTCAATGTTTGGGTGACGTGACGCCTCCACCATGCGCGGCGTGAGGATGCACTGAGCACAATCCAGGGTGGGGAATGTGACCGACAGCTGAGCCATATGCCCGCCAATGCTCGGGTCCTTCTCCACCAGGATGACCTCGTGTCCGCTGTTGGCGACATCGACCGCCGCCTGAATACCGCTGATCCCGCCGCCAATCACGAGGCATCTCGTCTCATGTTCGACGGCAATCGGCTCCAGGTCATCGTCGCCGCGCACCTTTTCCACCGCAGCGCGCGCCATGCGAATCGCCTTCTCCGTCGCCACCTGACGATCGGAGTGGACCCAACTGACCTGCTCACGGATGTTAGCCACTTCCAAACGATATCGGTTCAGTCCCGCCTCTTCCGCCGCGTTGCGGAACGTCTCTTGATGCATATTCGGCGTGCAGGAAGCGACAACCACTCCATCCAGATTGTGTTCCACGATCGCCTCACGGATCTTTTGCTGCCCGATCTCGGAGCACATGTAATCATAGTCTTCAGCGTGAACGACACCCGGGTATTCCTTCAGCGTTTTCGCTACCAAGCGCGTGTCGACCGTCTCCTCGATGTTCATCCCACAGTGGCAAACAAAGACGCCGATTCGGCTCATGATTTCAGCTTCCTCCCGTAGTCGTAGCCGATCTCGAACGCACGCTCGTTCAATTCGAGGAACCGCGCGGGAACCGAGGCGCGCACCGACTCCAACATCGCATCCTTGCTCACCACACCGGTGATAGCGACGACCGCTCCCAGCATGACCACATTGGCGACGATCCTGTTTCCCAACCCTTCCGCCAGTTGCGTGGCCGGCACCGTGTACAGGTGAACGCCAGTTGGAACCTCCCCCACGTCGACCAGGTCCTGATCGACGATCAACGTTCCTCCCGGAGCGATAGTTGAACCAAAGGTGGTGTACGCTTCCTGAGATAGGATCACTAATAGATTAGGAAGTGTTACTTCTGGGTAAGCAATCCTCTCTTCCGAGATAACTACATTAGCGTTACACGCACCGCCGCGTGCTTCTGGACCGTACGATTGAGTTAGGACAGCGTTCAGCTTGTCATTGATCGCAGCGGCTCGTCCAGAGATTTTGGCGGCGGAGATCACTCCTTGGCCACCGAAACCCGCAAACCGAATCTCCATTCGCATCGATTCGCTCCTTATTGTCGCAGACAACTTGTGTATTGCAGGTTGTTTGTGCTTGTGCTCACGATCACAAACACCAGCAGGCAAATTGTATAACACTTTTCTTGTCACGTGTCAAGGTGATTTTCTTCAGATGAGCGCAGCTATTGCAGACCCAATCTGGGCCGGGCTCTCCACAACCGTTACTCCCGCATCGCTTAAGGCAGCGATCTTCGCCGCCGCCGTCCCCGTACCACCGGTGACGATCGCTCCCGCGTGCCCCATGCGTCGTCCCGGAGGCGCAGTGCGCCCAGCGATGAACGAAACGACCGGTTTAGTGAACTTGTCTGCGATGTAACGCGCCGCTTGCTCCTCGGCGTTACCGCCGATCTCCCCGATCAGCACCACGGCCTCGGTCTGTTCGTCCTTCTCGAACAGCGCAAGCAGGTCGGTGAACGACAGGCCGACAATCGGATCCCCCCCGATCCCGACGCACGTCGATTGTCCAATCCCGCGTTGCGAGAGCTGATTAACCGCTTCGTAAGTGAGAGTTCCGCTACGGGACATCACCCCCACGCCACCCTCACGATGGATGTATCCAGCCATCAACCCAAGCTTGGCCTTGCCCGGAGAGATGACGCCCGGCGTGTTCGGTCCGATCAGATTCGTGCCGTGGATATCGAGGTAGCGGCGAACGCGTACCATGTCATTCACCGGGATCCCTTCAGTCAGGCAGATGACAAGCTCGATTCCGCCCTCCGCCGCCTCAAGAATGGCGTCGGCGGCGAATCTCGGAGGGACGAAGATCATCGCCGCATTTGGCTTGGCCTCCATTATCGCCTCGGCGACCGTATTGAACACCGGAACGTCGTGTACTTCCTGTCCACCCTTTCCCGGGGTGACACCGCAAACGACATTCGTCCCGTAGGCGAGCATCTGCTGCGTGTGGAAGCTTCCTTCCCTACCGGTGATCCCCTGGACCAATACGCGCGTGTTCTTGTCTACTAGAATACTCATTTCTCCTCCCCCTGCAGCGCACGAGCGATGAGCGTCGCGGCCTCATCGAGGTCACTCGCTCGGAGAAACTCGAGCCCCGACTTAGCGAGGATCTCCCTCCCCTGTTCAACGTTCGTCCCCTCCAGGCGCACGATAACCGGAACCTTGACTTCCAGTCGCTTGACTGCGGCGACGATTCCGCGGGCGAGGATGTCGCATCGCAGGATCCCACCGAAGATGTTGATAAACACCGCCCGCACATCGGGATCAGACAGCAGGAGCGAAAAGCCCTTCTCGATCATCTCTTCATTCGCGCTTCCACCAACATCGAGGAAGTTCGCGGGAGCCGCCCCAGCGAGCTTGATCAGGTCCATCGTGGCCATGGCCAGGCCCGCGCCGTTGACCAGGCAACCGACGTTTCCATCGAGCTTGATGTAGTTCAGGTTGTTCTTCTTTGCTTCCAGCTCGAGCGGGTTCTCCTCGTTGGGGTCGCGCAGCTTCTCGATCTCCGGGTGGCGGAAGAGGCCGCTGTCGTCGAAGTTGATCTTCGCGTCGAGCGCGATCACACTGCCACCACTATCGATGACCAGCGGGTTGATCTCCACCAGCATGCAGTCCCTCTCCACGAACAGGCGGTACAGGTTGCTGATGACCCTCGCCACCTGCTTCGTCTCAGGAGCGCTCAGCCCGAGCTTGAGGGCAAGTCGGTACGCTTGAAACCCACGCAGGCCGATCTCGGGGAAGATCCACTCCTTGAAGATCTTCTCGGGGGAATCCATGGCGATCTGCTCGATCTCCATCCCCCCGGCGGGGCTGGCCATGATCACCGGGAGGCGTCGTGACCGATCGATCGTTATCCCAAGATAGATCTCCGTCTTGACAGCAGTTGCCTCCTCGACAAGGACACGATTTACCATCCGCCCGGCGGGACCGGTCTGATGCGTGACGAGCGGGTGCCCCAGGATCTTCTCCGCTGCACCCTCTGCTTCCTGCGGCGAATCGACGAGCCTCACCCCCCCTGCCTTACCCCTTCCACCAGCGTAGATCTGCGCCTTTACCACCACCGGTCCGGAGAGACTGGCGGCCGCTTCACTCGCTTCGCGCGGAGTGGAGGCAATCTTTCCCGCGGGAACGGGGATGGAAAAGGACGAGAATAACTCCTTGGCCTGGTATTCATGAATCTTCATGATTCCTCCCTAACAGCTTGAACGTAGCGCAAAACAGTAGGTAAATCGGCGGCATAAATCAAGCAAACGGTGGCCGATAAGAAGAACGCAGAGCGCGGAAAGCGGGGGGCGAAGATCTTCTTGCGCGCAAAGGATGCCAAGACTAGCAAGACTCGCCACAAAGAATGAAAGTGACAGGATAGATGAATATGGTGGTTCTTCTCGCAATGCACGTGATATCGACGGCCTGATTGGATTCCTCGTTGTTTGCCCCCTTCGTGGTGAATCGCTCACTTTATCGGTCTTTCCCGTGCGCGATGAACCAGTCGACGGCTTTCTTCAGCGCCACCTCCGGTGCGGTCCGCGGCATGCCGAGTTCCTTGATTGCTTTCGTCGGATTGTAGTACATGTAGTGGCGCGACATGCGGATCGTGTCCGGCGTCATTCGCGGAGTGGTCTTCATCACCCGGCACCAGGCGGCGTTAAGGTACGACAAAGCAAGGAGCGGAGCGTATGGCAGTCGCACGCGCGGCGCAGGGATACCGGTTATCTTCTCCAGAATGCCGAGGAATCCCTTCATCGGCATGTTCGTTCCCCCGAGGATGTAGCGCTCCCCAACACGCCCCTTCTCCGCTGCCAGCAGATGCCCGCGCGCGACGTCTTCCACATCGACAACGTTGATCCCGGTATCGACGTAGGCGGGGAGGCGGTGGTTTATGAAGTCGAGGATCGTCTGGCCGGTCGGGGTCGGCTTGATGTCGCGCGGCCCCACGGGAAACGACGGATTGACGATCACCACGGGCAGGCCCTTTGCCGCATATTCGAGCGCCACCTGCTGCGCAGCGTATTTGCTCTTCTTGTACGCGCCGATGATCGCGCTCGGGTCGACCGGTGTCGATTCATCGACCGGCTCTCCCCTGCTCGGGACAGCGAGCGCGGCGACCGAGCTCGTGTAGACCACACGCTCTATCCCCGCTTCCAGCCCCGCCTGTAGCACGTTTCTCGTCCCATCTACGTTCACTCGCTCGATGAGTCCCGGCACTGTGACCCAAAACGAGTAGAGGGCGGCGGCATGAAAGACGTGCGTGCAGCCGCGCATCGCACGCCTAAGCGATGCGGGAGCGGTGATGTCTCCGGTGACGCGCTCAATATCGAGCCCGTCGAGGTTTCTCGTGTCAGACCCGTGGCGGACAAGGACGCGCACGTCGTAACCAGCGTGCAACAGCTCGCGCACGATAGCAGAACCGATGAAGCCCGTTCCTCCAGTCACCAGTGCCCGCACTTCCGTGCCTCCTACAAGACGCATAGTATCGATCGGAAATGGTGGAGTGCGCCGCTGCAAGGAAAAGAAATGGGCGAAGCAGGGCTCGAACCTGCGACCTTTCGGATGTGACCCGAACGCTCTCCCAACTGAGCTATTCGCCCAACTCAAAGCCTCCCTATTCTAGCGTCTCCATCTCACCCGATCAAGCCTCAAACTGCGCGCTCTCCAGCATGTCAGCGAGGCTCTCCCCGGCACGTTTTCGCGTTATCTCCACCAGGCCCAGTCCTGTCAGGTCAACGAAATCCGCCGAAATCCTGTCTTTCTTCAGCTCCTCTTTCACCTTATCAATTAGCGTCTGCTCGTCCTTGGCGTCGTCCATGTCCACGAAGTCGACCACAACGATCCCGCTCATCTGCCGCAGCCGTAGCTGCCGCGCGATCTCGTACGCCGCCTCCAGGTTCGTGTTGAGGATCGCCGAGCGCTGATTGCGGTGCTGCACATCCCCGCCGGTGTTCACGTCAATGGCGATCAATGCCTCTGTCTCGTCGATCACGATCGACCCACCGCCGGCAAGCCCGACACGCCGCGACTGCGTCTCTTGGATCTGCTCCTCCAGATGATAGTGATCGAAGAGATGATCCTTACCCGTGTAGAGGGTAATCTGCTCTTTGTAATTCTCCATGTGCATGTATTCTAGGAAATACTGTATCTTCTCGTAGAAGAACTCGGAATCGACGATCACCTCAGCCACGTCGGAAAGGAGACGGTCGCGGAGGATCGTCTGAACGAGGCCCATTCCCTTGTACAGGAGCTGCGGTGCTGACGAAGTCTTCGCTGCAGACTCGATGCTCTCCCAGGTCTGCGCGAGGAGCTCGTAGTCGCGGGTCAGTTCCTCCTTGCTCGCCGCTTGCGCCGCCGTGCGCGCGATCATCCCCTGCCCCTCTTTCTTCAGCTCGCGCGCGATGCGGCGCAGACGGCGCTGCGTGCGCACGCTATCCACACGGCGGGAGACTCCCAACCGATCCTCGGTGGGAAGGAAGACCCAGAACCGCCCCGGGAGACTGATCTTAGTCGTTCCCTGCGGGTTCTTTGACCCGATTCCCCCGCGCCTCACCTGCAAGGTGAGCGTCTGGCCAGCACGCAGGAGCTTGTTGATCGGAGCAGCGCCATGCCACGGCTTGAACCCCTTTTCGATCATGATCTGGTCGTTGATCTCGCCCTTCGACAAGAAGAGGCTCTTCTTCTCCCCCACGTTGACGAACGCCGAGCCAAGCCCGGGGAGGACGTCCTCCACCTTCCCTTTGTAGATGTTGCCGACAATGTTCTCTTGCGTCGGATGCGCGTAGTAGATCTCCATCAACTTGTCGTCTTCGACGATCGCTACGCGCGTTCGTTTGACGTGTTTCTCGGTCGTATCGACCGTTATCAGAATGCGTGTTCCTTTGATTTTGCCACCTTCTTTTTCTCATCGAGCCCCGCCAGTATGTCGGCGTATTGCGTCTGTTCTCCCGGGACTGTAATCCCGGGGGCAATCTCGACAAGCGGTACAAGGACGAATCGGCGCTCGTGCATGCGGGGGTGGGGAATCTGAAGGGTGTTGTCACGGTGGATCTGCCCCTTGTAGAGCAAGATGTCAACATCGATCGTGCGTGGGCCGAAGCGGAAAGAGTGTACTCTATTTCCTCGACGCTCGGCCTCCTTGCACAGAGAGAGGAGCTCCGTGGGAGAAAGATCGGTCCTCATTGCAACAACCGCGTTTAGGTACCACGGCTGATCGGAGTACCCGACCGGCTCCGTCTCATAGAAAGGGGAGCGCCGCACAACGCGCACGCCGCTCTTAACGAGAAACCCGAGAGCATCATCTATCTGCTCGCGCCTCTCACCCATGTTAGACCCCAGTCCCAGATAGACGAGGTCGTCTAGTTCTCCCTCTCTTTCTCCAGCTCTATCGCTGCACATCTCACTGTTCCCAGGCCGTACGGGTGAAGTTTCTCCACCCGTACAGCAATCTTTTGCATGCGCGGGAACCTCTCAAGCATGGCGTTTGCGATCCGATCGGCGAAGGACTCGATGAGAAGATTGTCTTTTGCCCGATTGACATCGAAAACGACTTGCACCATCTGTGAATAGTCGATGGATTCCTCCAATCGATCGCTTGTAAGAGAGGAATGAAAATCCCCCTCCGCCCGCAGATCGATCGAGAAGCGATTCCCTTTCGTCCGTTCTGCATCGTAGTAACCGTGGAAACCTATGACTTCGATTCCACAGACTTCGATGCGCGCGCTTGTAAGCCTATATTTCATCTTTTCTCGTCGCTCAGGGCATATCCGTGTGCTGCCAGCAGCGCCGCAAGATCGCAGACGTGCGCGAACTGGTCCAAAACGCTGGCGATAAGCCCCAGGCGGTTGTTCCCCATGCTTTTAGGTCCTGCATGTGTATCTATATCTTTCGTGTAGCGATCGATCGCACTGCCCAATGTGATGAGCTGATCTATCGCCTGTGCGTAGTCAAGTTTCGTAAGGAAGGCTTCGAGCTTCCCCTCCGCCTTCAGGTATGCGCGCCATAAGGCCCTCTCACTCTCGCCTTCAAAGAGGGCGGGGTCGAAGGCGCGTGTGCTTCCTGCGGGCAAGAGCGCCCGCAGCCTCTCAAACGAGCCGAGCAGTAAGGAAAAATCCTCTCCGCCACTTGCCTCGTGCAATGCCCGTGCGCAAGCGCTGCTACGGTAGGGGTTTGCTCTCACTTCCTGTGGGATCGCGGAGGCGATTGGCGATGTGATCTTTTCACTCGTCTCAATGTATTCAACAAGACGCTCTTCGAGACAGGTACGAAGCCTCTTTCCCAGTTCTTCCGTCTTCATCACGGGCGCGAAAATGTTGAACTGCTCACTCACCGGAGCGAGCAATGACAGAAGGTCAAGATCGACTTTCCCTCCGACCATCAGAGCAATCAGATCGTCCACCACGCCTATCACCTGTGGATCGTGCATATCGCTTCCCGTCAAGAGGCGGCTACAGAGATCGTCGTAGCTTCGCGCAATGGCGATAGCAAGCCCTTCCGATGCCCCCGGGATCCCGTTTGAGATTGAAAGTGCTCCCTCTTCGAGGGCGATACAGACGCTCGATTCTTCACCATCGAGCACGGCGTAGGTCGCTCCAGCGATCCCATGCAATGATGGGAACGCACGCACGATCCACGTTGCCCGGTCCGCTTGAGAAAGAAACGCTGCGCGATCGACCGTTCCTGGCGAGGCATCGATCGCCTGTGCGATCTGCCCCGCAAGCGTGCGCAATCGCTCGGTCTTCTCCCACAGCGATCCCAAGCCCAGTTCGCCGTCGATCCCACGCAGACTGCGTACATGGTCTGCTAATGACGCCTTACGATCACGCGAGAAGAGGAGCTTGCAACCGCGCAGTGCACTTCGCGCCACGCGCTCGTAGCCCACACGCACAACGTCCTGCTCCATCGCCCCATCGGCAAATCCGACAAATCGAATGTCACTTCCCTGCCCTGCATCGAGAGGAACGAAGCCCGCCTCGCGTAGAGCAGCGTTCGCAAACGTTACCCGGAGATCGGAGGGAAGATTCACTCTGCCGATCACCGGTTGTGGGTACTCAACGGCATCAGCGATCTTCACCAGTAGATCATCGTCGATCTGCGCGGATACGTTCTCCTCATGCGCAGCGGCGGTGACAGCATTGCTCACCATCTGCTTGCGCCTCTCCGGGTCAACGACAACCCCACCCCCAGCAAGCGCCTGTTCGTAACCGGCCGGTGAGGGCAGCGCAATGCTCTCTTCCCGATGGGTGCGCCAGTGGCCGCGCGTCACGCGATCTGCAGTCACGTTTCGGGCGCGAACAGGTATGACTTGTTCACCATACAGGCAGACGAGGTAGCGGATCGGCAGGATGAAGTCAGCGGGCGAGGCATCCCTGCGTATCGCTCTTTCACTTGTCAGTGCCGCCATAATTCCCCCTAGGACGCGAGAAATGGTGTTGATCACCTCTTCGCCTCCCAAACGTTGGCCAGTAACATTTCGCATGATGAACACCAGTCGGCGAAGCGTGTACAGGACGCGGATCCCGTCTCCCAGCAGCCCATTCTCCGAAATAGCTTCACCTGCGCGCCGAGAAAGGTCCGAAGCAAGCGCTGAGAGCACATCGATCGGCATCTCGCCAGTCCCGACTTCAAGCAGGAGATCAGGCATCAGTCGCCTCCACGTAGGCCCTCGCGCAGCCTCGGGCAAGGTCGGCTATGCGCGCGGTACGGGTGGCGTATTCCTTCGCGCTTAGCCCATCCCGCGCAGTAAGGACCGACAATAGGTACACAGAGGCGAGAACATGATCGTACGCCTGATAGTAGAGGCCACCTCCGAGTGCTTGTTCACATTCATCAGCGTGCAGGGACAGAAACGAGCCAATCCGTTCGGGATTAGCGTGCTCCAGAACGTAAGATGCAATCTGCCGCCCACGTTCTGTCGGCATTTTTTCACCTTCAATACCCACAGCAAACTCCATGCGCCTAAGAAAATACTCAACGACAATCGGAGCGAATTTAAGATCGATCCCCCCCAACTGCCGCACATAGAACAGGCTACCAACCTCAATCCCGTCGATCAACACACGCCAGCCCGCAGCCCGTGCTGCCAGATGGGAGAGATCATAGCCGTGGGCGACAAAGCGCACATCCCTGTCCCGCGGATCTATCTCAAGCACCCGCAGGCTCTCGATGAACCTCTTCCGCAGGTCGCCCGATGGATCTTGCCGCGTCACCTGCAGGCAAGAATCGATGATCGGCCGAAGTGGATCATCGTCGTAGAGCGCCACGGATGGATCTACGATACTCACCACCTGGCAGGCACACCACGGATCAGGGGCAAGAATTCCGAAAAAGACATCGAAAGTCAGTCCGCCGGCGGGGATCGATCCATAGGTGGGGATGGCCGGACACCCCTCGGCCTCCCAAAACTCACGCAGGCGAAGGGCGATCTCTTGTGAATCCATCCCTACCCCTTGACCGCTTCCTCCTTGGCCATAGTCGCCAACGCGGAGAACGTTTCAGCATCGTGCACCGCTATTTCGGAGAGCATCTTTCGATTCAGACCGATCCCGCGCTTCTGCATTCCACCGATGAACGCCGAGTATGACAGACCGTTCTGCTTTGCCGCAGCGCCGATCCGCACGATCCATAACCTTCGGAAGTCGCGCTTGCGACGACGTCGGTCGATATAGCTGTTGCGCAGCGCCTTCATCACCGCTTGCTTTGCGATGCGGTGCGATGTCCCACGTTTACCTTTAAACCCCTTGGCCAGCCGCATGATCTTCTTGCGGCTCTGTAGTCTCTTGTTTCCCCCACGTGCTCGTGGCATCTTCTTCCTCCTGAATTAACTACCAATCATTCGTTTGATATTCTTTGCTTGTCCACCGGAGATCGCTTGATCCTGGCGGGCCTGGCGAACCGACTTAGAACGCTTCTTCACATTCTTGTGAAAATAGTTAGACATGTGATGGAAGAGCTTCCCACTCTTCGAGCGTCGGAAGCGCTTGCTCGCCGCTCGATGTGTCTTTTGCTTAGGCATCTTCTCCTCCTTATCAGGTTTTCTGGTTCTGGTTTGGAACCAGTAGCATTTGCAGTATCTTTCCTCTCGCCTTCGGCTGTTCGTCAACACGGGCGATATCGCTCAGCTCGTCTGCCACTCGCTTTAAGAGATCGTGTCCGCGCGAGGCATGCACGATCTCCCGCCCACGGAAGAAGATCGACACGCGTACCATGTCCCCTTGCGTCAGAAACTTGCGTACACGCTTCATCTTGGTCTGAAAGTCATGCTCACCGATCTTGATCGTGAACTTCATTTCCTTCAGACGTGAACGATGCTTCTGCTTGCGGTCGCGCTTCGCCTGCTGGTAGTGATACTTCCCGTAGTCGACGATTTTACACACTCGCGGCTCAGACTGCGATGCAACTTCTACCAGATCGAGTCCACGCTCCTTTGCAAGCGCCACTGCGTCGGATGTAGCCATTATTCCCAGGTTATCACCCTTGTCATCAATCACTAACACTTTCGGCTCACGAATCCGCTCGTTAATGCGTAAACTTCTTTTGATACCTACCTCCTATTACTTCGCTGGCACCGGTTCTCGGTGTTGATACAAGCCGTGCTCTTCGATATAGCTCGCCACGGGCTCCGGCACACAATCTGGAATTCCCTCTCCTCTTCTGATCTGATCGCGTACCCACGTTGAGGAGAGATCGACCTCGTCCATCTCTAGAAAGGAAAGCCTCGCCTTATCAAACGGCGGAGCCGCAAAAATGTCCTTGGAGATCCCGTTCCGTGGTGCGATAACAAAAGGGACGCTCTCAAGAAGCTTGTCGGGCTCCTTCCACGTTTCAATCTGCGACAGAAGATCGGCTCCAACGATGAAACACAGCCCCTGCGGATAAGCGCCCTGCAGCGCCCGAATTGTATCGATCGTGTAGGACAGGCCATCTCGATCGATCTCGATCCGCGATACGGAGAAGTAAGGAAACGGAGCGATCGCCCTCTTCACCATCGCATAGCGGTCCTCCTTGGTCACGTTGGTCATGATCTCCTTGTGCGGTGGAATCCCGCTGGGGATGAAGACCACTTTCGATAGCCCAAACTGCTCGTAGGCAGACTTTGCCACGAGCAGGTGCGCGCTATGTAGCGGGTTGAACGTCCCCCCAAACAGGCCGATCCTACCGATCAAGTTCAAGTTCCACCTCTCCAATGCGCAGCGGGTCTCCCGGCGCGAATCCGTGCCGCCCCAGTTCCTGAAACACTCCCATCCTATCCAGTCGATCACTCAGGTACTCCTGCGCGTCATGGCTGTCAAGGACAAGCTTTGCCACCAGACGCTCCACGGTCTGTCCCCTAACGACGAACGCCTCACCTTCCTGCTCAACGCGAAACCCTTCCTCGTCGTGGAAGCGATAGACGCGGCGTTTCAGTGCACTCTTTCTATCGAGGACAGCGGCGCCGATTGACTGTAACCTGTTGTATGCCAGGTTTACCACGCCGCGCAATCCAGATCCTGTAGCTACAGAGATTGGAATAATATCTATCCCAATCGCAGTGAACCTTTTCTTCTCCTGCTGAACCGTATCATCATCCAACAGATCAACCTTGTTTCCCACGACAATCTGTGGCTTGCTTGCCAATTCCTCGCTTGACGAGCGCAGCTCTTCGTTAATGCGACGATAATCCTTAAGCGGATCTCGCCCCTCCAGCTTAGCCAGATCGATCATGTGAATCAACACACGCGTGCGCTTGACATGCCGCAGGAACCTGTCTCCCAATCCCTTGCCCTCGTGTGCGCCCTCGATCAATCCAGGGATGTCCACGGCGACAAACTGGTGCAGGCCGTCGACGTCGACGACACCGAGATTGGGGGTGATTGTCGTAAACGGATAGTCGGCAACTTTCGCCTGAACCCCGGAAATACGGGAGATCAAGCTTGACTTCCCGACGTTCGGGTATCCGATGATCCCAACATCAGCGATGAGCCGCAACTCCATGCGCAGCGTGCGTATCTCTCCCGCCAAGCCTCGCTCACAGATGCGGGGGGCCTGCCTGGACGAGGTGACGAAACTGTTGTTTCCGCGTCCGCCTTCACCACCTTGGGCGACAACGACCTCTTCGTCCGGGTTCACTAGGTCGGCTATTACGTCTCCGGTACGCGCGTTGCGCACGATCGCACCAATCGGGACGAGGATCACCGCGATCTTTCCGCGAGCACCCTGCTTGTTGTTGCTCCCGCCATCTCCGCCCTGCCCTCCGACGAACTTCGGTCGGTTGCGGAACTGGTAGAGCGTAGAAATGCTCAGCGAGCTGCGAATGACCACATCCCCGCCGTCTCCGCCGCTTCCACCGTCCGGGCCTCCCTTCCAGTTGTGCTTGTTGGATATGAATCGAATAACGCCGTTGCCGCCGCGCCCTCCCTGGACACGGACTACTGCCTCATCAATAAACATGAATAGACGCTCTGAGACTCACAAGAGAGGTGAACACGAGAGGACTAACCCTCCTGGGCAGCACCCTGCTGGGCAGGAAGGACGTTCACGTATTTCTTCTTCTTTCCGGTGAACTGCACGTACCCGGGAACGGTGGCATAAATGGTGTAATCACGTCCCAAACCGACGTTCTTCCCCACCGCAAACTTCGTCC
Organism: uncultured bacterium; assembly: GCA_913009415.1. Taxonomy (GTDB): domain Bacteria; phylum Bipolaricaulota; class Bipolaricaulia; order UBA7950; family UBA9294; genus M55B144. Next base: position 37,806 of record CAJVYM010000001.1, on the reverse strand, counting down.
CGCACTGCCGGACGATGATCGTTCCTGGGTTCACCCATTCTCCACCAAAGCGCTTAACTCCCCGGCGCTGGCCTGGACTATCGTGTAGGTTGTTCGTCGAGCCAGTGCTCGTCTTATGTGCCATTCTTACTCCTTGCTAAACCTGTATCCCTACTGTCGCTTCGTGCACGACAAGATCCTGTGCATACTCTACCGCAAGCTGTCTCAATCCAATGACAAGCGTCTCCATTATCGCATCGATCTCACGGTTAACGTGAGGAGCACTGCGATCGATCGACAACTGCACCCGCTTTCCAAGCGAGTAGTCCGGTGCGAGATGCAGATAGTCGGTCATCGAAGAGACGGTCGCCTGCAGGAACCGCAGCGCCGCAGCGCCAGCGGGAGTGTCCTCATCGATCCCCTGCCCGGTCAGATCGAGAATGCGATTGTGCTCATCGCGCGAAATGATGATCTCTCCCACGTATTGCTCCTCTACGCTTCGATCGCCGTAATCTTCGTCTTCATATACGATTGGCGGTGCCCCTGTTTTCGGCGGTACCCCTTCTTGCTCTTGTACTTGTAGACGATAACCTTGTCGCCACGTCCCTGCTCGTGCACTTCGCCGACCAGCTTCACACCGTCCAGATACGGAGTTCCAACTTGAACTTCTCCATCATCGACAACAAGAAGGACCTTGTCAAAGGTGACCGTCTCGCCGGCCGCAACGCCGTCGATCAGCTCGTGATCGAACAGATCGCCATTCTCCAGTAAATACTGCTTACCACCCGTTTCGATTACTGCATACATAGAATTCACACCTCAGTCGTACTGATTTTAGCGGGGACTACCGCCCTTTTCAACGCCTTAGCCAATCGCGCTTCCCGGTGGGACATCACGATCCGGGGCAAGGAGGGAGATCCCCTTTCCTTTCCCCGCAGCAAGGAGCATCGCTTCCGACTTCACGCCGCGGATCACCGTCGGCTCCAGGTTCACGACAATGACCACCTGGCGACCGATAAGATCCTCGGTTGAGTAGCGCGCCCTGATCCCCGCCACACTGGTGAGCGTGCGCTTGCCAACGTCGATCTGTAACCGGTACAGGCGGTCAGCCCCAGCGATCTCCTCCACAGAGACGATCTTCCCCACCTGCATATCCAAGCGAGAGAAGTCATCGAATGATACCCGCTCCTGGGCAAGGCTCTCAACTTCGGCCTTTATCCTCTCCACATCGATCCGCTCCAGGAGGACGCGCGACGATCCGATCGCCGCACCTTTATGGACATCATCGATTTCCTCCCAGCTCGCCTCCCCCACGCCCATTATCTCAAGCACCTTCGTCGCATAGCGGGGGACGAACGGAGAAAGCATGATCGCCATCGCCTTCACTAGATGGAACGCACTTCCTACTGCAACAGCATCCTTCGTTGCCCAGGGGGCCTTCCGTTGGAAGTACTCGTTTCCGTAGACCGCAAGCGAACAGGCTTCACGCAGAGCGTGGCTCAGGCTAGCTCGCGCTATAGCCTTCACGTATGAATGAATCGCCTCGCCGATTCTGCTCGCCACCTCGCTATCGACGTCGACATCCGGAACGATGCGATCATAGCGATCCTGCACAAACGACAACACGCGGTTAATCAGGTTCGCCACGTTGGAGATGAAGACGCCGTTGACCGCCTTCGCCAGCTCCTCCCAGGAGAAGTTCACATCGCGCCCCTCGGGGCGGTTGTACAGCAGATAGAAGCGCCACAGCTCGGCGTCCATCACCGCAAGCGCGTCATCGCAGTATAGGCCCACTCCGCGGCTCTTGGAGAAGCTGTCACCGCCGATCCAGTTCAGGTACTCGGTAGCGGCGATCTGATCTGGCAGGTGGTACCCGCGGCCAGAGGCGATGAGCTGCCCGGGGAAGATCAGCGTGTGGAAGGGGATGTTGTCCTTGCCAATGGCGTAGATCTGATGCACATCATCGCCGAACCAGAACTCCTTCCAGTCATCATTCCCAGCGAAGTGTTCCATCGCGGCCGATACATACCCGAGCGCCGCCTCGCCCCACACGTAGATTACCTTCCCTTCAGCTCCCTCAAACGGAGCGGGGATCCCCCAGTCGATGTCGCGCGTCATCGCCCGCGGCTTCAACCCATCCGTGATCATCTGCTGCGTAAACTGTTGGACATTGCCTTGGAAGTTACGCGACTTCACGTACTCCTGCAACTGCGGTGATAGCTTGGCCAGATCAAGGTACCAATGCTTCGTAGAACGAAACTCAATGTCCCCCTTCCCGCAAAAACTACAGATAGGGTCGATCAATTCCTCCGGCTCGAGCATCGCACCGCAACTGTCGCACTGATTTCCCAGCGCCCCGAGAGCACCGCAGCGAGGACAGGTGCCGGAGATGAACCGATCGGCAAGAAAGACCTTACAATTGCGACAGTACGCGCGATCCTCCTCCTTGGTGGTGATGTACCCGTTCTTCTCCATATCCAGGTAAATCTTTTGGACGAAATCCTTATGCACCGGGGACTCTGTCGTCGTGTAATTATCGAACTCGATCCCGAAGCCATCGATCACCACGCGTATCTTCTTGTGGTTACTCTCGGCGAGCTGCGCCGGGGTGATCCCGAGCTGCTTAGCCTCGTACTCGATACGCGTACCGTGCGCATCGCTTCCGGAGACGTAGAGGACATCGTGCCCACGCAGGCGGTAGTAGCGGGTGAACACGTCGCCTGAAAGGAGCGACGAGACGAGGTTCCCGAGGTGTGGAACCCCCGAGGCATACGGCCACGCACTGCACACCAGCACTCGTTTCTTGTCCATAACCTCATCCAATGAGCAGAATTAGAAACGCATTATACCCTCAAATGCTGCTATCTTCTATCGAAGGCGCAAGTTTGAAAGGATTGCTTACAGGAAGCGAACCATCTGATCGGATTCAGGGGCATGCTGCGCACCACTTGCCGCTCATCCTGTTAGACCAGTTGACTCCGCCAGTGAAAAAAAACCGCAGCAAGCTGCGAGGCATTGAGAAGCAAAGCCCCGATTTAGCTCCTCGCTGTTTGGAGTGAGTAACGCGTCCTCAAGTTAAGGAAATTCGGTGGAAAGCTCCACAGATTGGGAATCGTCGGTGCTCATAGGAACAACGTTGCACACAAGGTGCAACGCTACACAAAACCCGCTTCTTGCAGCGTGGCAGCTCGTCTGCCACATTGAGTCATTCATCTCCGGATATACATCGTTCTTGCACCATCCGAAGGACAGGCAGGCAAGGGTACGGCGCTACACTTTTTTTCGTAGCGTCGGAGCTTGCCTCCGACGTTGAAGTTGACGATCCTTGAGAAACTCATGTAGCCAGTACAGACAACAAGCTGATTTGGCTTCTGTGAATCTCCGCTTTCCTCCCCCCAAAACTAGCTGGAGATATCCGCCGGAGAGCCTTTATGACGATCTGAGGGCGGGAAACGGTAATTCATGCGGAGTTGCAGTCGTATACTCACACTTTGATTTACGAGAACAGCCACGATAACTAAGTTTGCTCAGCTAAAGCAGCTGGTCGCCTTTGCCGGTATTGATTTCAAGCTTGTAAACGCTTGTGCAAATGGTGACTTTGTAGCGCTACAGTCTGCCACGCATGGCTTGTGTGCGACGTTTCGTATCTTATCCGTCCCTTAAAGCGCAAGGTCAAGTTGGATCTGAAGGGCGATGTTGGTACTGTCCTTGCTCGGATCCACCAAGCCAATCACGCTCTCCCACGTCAAGGAAAGGCCAAGGTCCAGATCGTCTGCTATCTTGCCGTCCCACGAAAGCTCAGCCTGATACGTCTCCTTGACGAGAGTCCTCTCTATTGTGTTCGTGTCGGCATGGTCGGTGTTCCATTCCCGTTCATCGCTCAAGGATGCGCTGAGCGTCCCTTGCGCGACGTCCCAATCGGCGTTAAAGCCCATTTCTGTCACCTGCACGATCGGCTTGCCTGCGTCGTTTAAGTGCTCGGTCACCTTGTTCGTCCATTGTAGGACGGCGCTCACGTCGGCAAAATCAATGCTCAGGTCAAGATCGAGCCTCTGAACCGACTGATCTTTCAGCCTTGCTAGTGGATACGCCGTCAGTTGATGAAAGAGCGTTAGTGTGAGGTCGCCGCAGGATAAATCATTCTCGACTGATCCCTCCCATTCCCGGAGGGAGCGATTCTTCTTTGTCGCATGCGGATATATGAGTTCCTCACGCTTGAGATAGCCACTCACCGTGAGCGCAGACTCATCCCTGGTGTAGCTCACATTTCCAGTCGATGTCTCGTGATCGAGGGGGCTGTCCGCGGGGTAAGTCTTGCGCTCCCACTCGATGTCGGCAGTCATATCGCCGCCACCAAATGGGAACCCGACAGACAACGGGATGTCGATGTCGTAGATTCGCCGACGGGGGAGGAGCTCGCGCGCTATGGCGATCAATGACTGCGAAGCGTCACGATCCATATCACCATTCCACTCTGCGTCGAGGAGATGATCGACGAAATCTTCCAGGCAGTCCGCCGCCTCACCTCTGTCCTCGATGGCGAGCGCACCCAATGCTCCATCTTCTCCCAGATCCTTCACCAGTCGATTCTCCACCGTAGCTGTAAGGTGTAGCTCGTATACCCGATGCAGGAGATCGGAAATCCCCACACGCACTTCTGTCACCCGCGCCGCCTCGATCTCTTGGTCGATATCGTTTGGATAGAACTCATCGTCAAACGAAGCGGAGAGGTCGACATTACGTGGATCAAGATCGCGTGAGACAGAAATATCTAAGCTATGCTTTGTTCTATCGCCATTATCCTTCAACCGATCGGTGTAGTCTCGCCGCTCCTGCTGGTAGTCGATCGAAACGTCCCAATCGTCACTAGCGTATCCTGCCGCAACCTCAAGCCCATAGGTGTGTACGTCCTTACTCGGGGCACGATAGTTCGCATCCTCCCAACTGAGTGCTCCGTCGACGTCGATACCAGCGATCGTCGTTGAGAGATCGACATCACACGCCCTGTTCACCCCGTTCTCTGCAACCTTACGCAGAAGCAAATCCGCCTTGTACCTGATCCGATCCGCCTCTTCCTCCTTGATCGTCGTCCCGCGGCACTCCGAGGCGCGCGCAATGATCCCAAGTAGACCACTGCAATACGCAGCGCCATCTCCAGCCGCAAGATCAAGCACGCTCAGTCGCAGGAGCGCGGCAAACTCAGCCTTCACTTTATCCCGCGCATAGAGCCTTATCTTATTTGTGATGTACTTCAGGTAGTCGTAGCGTTGCTCGATCGGCTTAGCGATCACAAGGAGCCTCGCCTTGCTTATCGGTAGGAGATCTACGGAGTCATCAACGAGATCAATGAAGTACTTGTCAAGAGCGCTCTCGATGATCTTCATCTGATTGTACAGTGCATCGATCGAGATTCCACTACCACTGTTTCTAATCGTATCGATTGCAGCATCCGCCTGGGAAAGGCTCAGATTCAGAGCATCCTTGAGAGCGCTCGCCGGAAGAGCTGCAACTTCAGCACGCAGAACAGACAGCGTATCGAGTCTCGTCTGGCTAGAAACGGCATCCAGATTGCCGTTGAGACCGATATCCACGCTTCCAACCGAGAACGAAACATCCACTGGGAGTATTGCATCGAATTCTTGCTCGGTGATCCCAACGATATCGTTAGTGAAAGAGAGCGTTGCGTACGGCTCCAGATTGATATCCTGCGACAGCACAACGCTTCCTACACACACGGCCAGCAACGCTGAAAACAGGATAACAAGAACCGCCGTCAATACGTGAGACCCTGGCCATCGCTTATTCCTATACATCACAGTACTAATGTACTATTACCACCCCTGCTCTGTCAAGATAGTGGATTTGAAAAAGTGGACAAGCTGTTTTTTTTCATCTACCGCTATCAACAATCGAGTATCCAAATAGACCGGGTGAAGCACACAGACACTCGCAGAGGCAAGGATCCTTTCACCGCAGGGCAATGGAAAAAATGGGCCCCGAGGAATCGGGGCCCACTAGAAGAAAGCTCTTTTAAGCTAAGTTTTTACTACCAGGTGACGTCGAAGCCAAGGGTCCATGTTGTGAACCCGGCATCGGTGACGTTCAGGCCGGTGCTAACGGTGAAGTTAGAGCCGAGGCCGTAGCTGATGCTGGCATCCGTCTCCGCCCAGTCAAAGAGCTTGCTGTTGGAAGCGAAGTAGGTATCCAAGCTGAAGCTGAACCCACCGCCGCAGCAGGAATCTGCCGAGCTAGAGATGGAGAACTCTTCCCAGTAGTCTGTGTTCGGCCAGCTAGTATCAATGTTCGTGGCATAGTAAACAGGATCGAACAGCGAGATATCGCTGAACGTTACGTCGCCCCAGGTATGAGTCACGGCCAGGCCATAGAAGCTTATGCCAGTGATATCCCAGGGTGAACTAAGAGTACCACCAGTGGCTGAAACGCCACCGGTTGTACCGCCAGCGTAGTCAAGATAATAGTAAAGGGTAACGCACGTGAAGGAACCGAGGTTGATATTCGGGGTAATGGTCAGTGTTTTACCAGTCTTACCGGTGTTAAATGTGAGGTCGGCATCGAAGGTCAACCAAGCAATGCCAGGAACGGCAATGCCGGTAGCCTCGAACGTGATGCCATCAAAGCCGGTCGTCGAGAAGCCGAAGGTCGCGGTGACGAGGTCAATGCAGGTAAACGGGAAGCTGACCGTGAAGTCTACGCTCGAGAAACAGAAACAGTCGCTAGACGTCTGGACCTCAAGGACACCATAAGCGTTCAAGTCAGAGTTGAAGTAGACGTTCGCTCCGAGCGATAGGTCCCCGGCCGTACCAGTGGCGCCGAACGACCAACCCGCGCCGTTTGCAGCACCGATCGGATAGCCATTGGAGTCTGTCAGCGGCGTCCCATCGCCGTTTAGCCGAAACTCACCGTTAAAGGAAACGCCAGCGATAGAGACGCTGCCGGTCGAGTCCCATGTAGTGAACAAAGCATCGCTCGGATCAAAGATAAGGTCCGAACCGAGGGTGAACGCACCGAGGACACCGTTGGCGGTGAATTCCTGCGTGTCCCAACCCGTGAGTATAAATCCCGTCAAGGATTCGAACGTCCAACCGCCGACCGTGTAGTCAACCGTAATTGTGGAATCAAATGCCGTAAATGACGGTTAATGGTAATGCTAGATGATCATTCACCGCTCAGAGGGCCCGCAAATGCGACTATTCCTAAACCCAATGCAAAAAGCAAGGATGAGTACGAGAGCCTTTTTCATTCTTTTACTACCTCCTTACAGGTTTAAACTTTTAAGCTTTTGACAAGAAGCGTGCTCTCTCACATACTTCAGTTTTTGGTCATCACCCCCTTACTATCTGTTGTTCCGCCTCTCCACTAGATCTATCACCATCATAGTACGCAAAAGGGACAAAGTCAAGTGATAAATATCACATTCAGAGGCCCATCGTTGCCAGAGCCACTCCAATAATTCCCACTAATAACGCTGTTAATGAGATTATAAAATTAGCGTTCACACGATTTTCCAGTTTGGAGACATTGGTCGTTCCCTGATTGGCCGTTTGGCTCTGTAACTTAGAGATGGCCTGCGCGTTCTGAGAAACACGGCTCTCGAGCGCCGATGCGTTGGTTCCTGAAAGCGAATTTACCTGCTTCTGCAGGGTGGACAGGTTGTCTGAGACCTTGAAGATCAGGTCCTTTAGCGTGTCGAGATCCTTCGGGGTGACGCTCTCGGGGTTGTTTTGCATGTACTTGAGAGCGCGCGCGATCATCGCCGCAGCAGAGTAGCGCGTGAGCGCTTGGTCGCCGTTGAACTTTCCGCCGGGAAGACCGGTAATGATCCCCCGATCCGACAGGTACTTCAGATCGTCGTACGCCCAGTGGTTCTTTGGCACGTCGGTAAACAGGCCGCCGGCATTGGGCGGCGTTACGTGGCCGTCTCCCGTCTGCGCCCAAGCGAGTACTCCCACGGCTGTTGAGAGAACCGCTACACCCAGGATGACAAACAGTATCTTCTTCACCGTAATGACCCCCTCTCGTAAAGGAATTGGTAAGCAGTATAGGCTCTTAAGCCCAATGAGTCAATAAGCAGCCAGCTATCAGCTAGAACAAGAACTAGCCGCAGCGTGGTCATATATCAAGCTTTGGAACTTTAGGCTGATGGCTGCTTGCTGATAGCCTGCTCTCACTTCACATGAAAGCTCCTACGGTGGATAGATGATGGGCCCAGTTTACGCAGGGCGGCAAGATGCGTGGCGGTGCCGTATCCCTTGTGCTTAGCAAAATCATAGCCAGGAAAATGCTTATCGAAATCTACCATCATTTGGTCTCGCCTCACCTTGGCGATGATGGAGGCAGCGGCGATGTGAAAGGATCGAGAATCACCACGCGTGAAGGATAATTCGTGGGACTGGGTGACTGAGTGATCGGGTGATTCAATGGTCGGAGACTCCAAGGCTTGGGCTGTCAAATGATCCACTGGCTCAACCTGTGAATCTTTCAACACCGTGATGCCCCGATCGCATAACAATATCGCAACTTTCATGCCCATTGCACGATAGGCGCGCCGGGACGCAAGCGATACGGCGGGAACGATTCCCAGTTTGTCGATCTCGCCAGCACTGGCGGCTCCAACTCCCCACATGGAACTAGCCTTGATGCGTGGGCAGAGTGCCTCGCGCTGTCGTGCGGTCAGTCGTTTGGAGTCGTCGAGACCGGAAAGGTCGGCAAGGAAAGAGGGGCGCGGAGAGAGGGAGTGATTGAGCGAAGCATTCGATCGCTTGGTGACGGAAACGTCGGAGACAAGCTCCGACGCTACAAGAGATATTGCTTCGATTTCGTAGCGGGGCAGCTCGTCTGCCACGTTCTCGCATACGCCCAAGAACGCACCTACAGGAGCATCATGCAATGAGGGTGACGCAGAAATGGATTGATGCGCAGTTGCAGAGAAGAATGGGAAGTGGACGCAGCCGACCACAACTGGGCCGGCAAGGGCGCCGCGACCCGCCTCATCGAAGCCAGCCAACAAGGAAAGATTTGATAATTGAGCGGTGAGAGGGTTAGCGTTGGTTATTTGCTCCACCCCCCCCGCGGAAACGTCGGTCACGCCGCCCGACGCTACAAAAGTGCGCTCAGCTAGAAAGGATGAAGCGATCTTCTGATCGAACGCGGCCAGCTCTTGCACCCGCGTAAGATCATCCTTTGCGCTTCGCCTTGGCATGCTCACCTCCCCTTGGCACTCGAAGCTTCTGCTGTTTAGAGTAGCAACGAACTCCTTACCGCAAACACACAGTTATTGCAGCCTGTTGCGTAGGCTTTCCCTACAGACCATCTCCGGGCTCAACCCGTGATCATGAGCATGTGCCGCAGAAGGCACAAAGATCCCTGAGATGAAGCATCAATGGTTCGTTTCAATTGTCAGCGGGCGCGTGCTCCATGACCATCATTTCTGCATCCACAAATTTAGCGAACTCAGCGGGTGCGTGTCCCGGAAGTTCCTTTGGTATTTTTCTGCCAAGCGACGGTTTGTAGCAACCCATCGGCGAGCTTTACTCGTGGAGAAAAGCCCAGCACAGCGTGCCCGCGCGTGATATCCAGCCTGCTCTCCATCAGCTCACCGGGACGGCTCTTCGCATGGACCGCGGCAATACTCGCCGGGATGATCTTTGCCAGCTCCTCGTACAGCGCGTTCACCGACGTGGCGCGCCCAGAGCCGATGTTGAATGCGCTCTCATCAGGGTTGCGTGGAGTTTGCATGTCGCTAAACAACCGATCGCGCGCCAGCAGGTTTGCTCGGGCAACGTCCACCACAAACACGTAGTCTCGCACCTGGTAACCACTACCGAATATGGTTACGCCGCCTCCAGCGATAAGAGCGCTTGTGAAGATCGACACCACCCCCGCTTCACCGGCTGGATCTTGGCGTGGGCCATACACGTTTGCATAGCGCAGGACCACAGAGTTCAATCCGAAGGTTTTGCGGTAGGCAAACAGGTAATTCTCCACCGCAGCCTTCGCCGCTCCGTAGGGGCTGATCGGTGCCTTCGCCGCTGTTTCCACCGCCGGATGCGGTGTCTCCCCGTAGATCGCCCCGCCAGAAGAGGCGAAGATAAAGCCCTCAGCGCGATTGCGCACTGCCTGCTGCATCAGATTGACCGAGCCAATGACGTTCACTTCGGCATCGAAGACCGGATCTTCCACGGACCGGCGGATGTCGATTTGGGCAGCATGATGGTTGACAACATGTGGGCGGAAGCTGGCGAATACCTGGGCCACAGCCTGCGCATCACGAATATCGATCTGTTCCAGCCTCGCTGTCGCATTCATATTCTTAGCATTTCCGGTCGATAGGTTATCGATCACCAGCACCTCATGTCCGGCATCGACGTAGGCATCGACAACGTGCGATCCGATGAATCCTGCTCCACCTGTAACAACAATACGCATCTACTCCTCCTTCCATCCAACGGCAAGTCGTGGGTTCGTTGAGTTCTTTAAAAGTTAATTGTTCCCTTTCAGTCATTGACCACGAGATTCGTCGGACTGCTCTTCCATCTGCACGAATATCTTAGTAAGTATTTCCTAAAAAATGTCATTCCAATCAAGCTATTCTTCCTGCACGCTGCAAACCCAACGAATTATATGAATCTCGTTATCGCCCAACACACGTTACTTAATCCATAAACCCCGTTATCCCTTGCCGTTTACCATTCACTATCTACCTCCACACATAAACAGCAATCGCCAACACCCCGAATATCAGTTCTATACCCATGAGCAATGATGTCAGCGCCCACTCCTTCATGCCGCCGGTGATCTTCATGATGAACTGGCCCAACCCTACAGTGCTACTCGCCGGGCAGTGTAGTTTGCCATCCGCTTGTAATTCCCCAAAGCTCTTTGGAAATCCATGCGCCGCCTTGAACAAAAAATCGATTGCATAGGGGACGATTACGATCACACCGGCCGTCTCGAAGTTACCCACAATTACAGCCGTGGCAATGAGGGCCCCGATGGAAAGCGTGCCCACATCACCAATCATGATCTTCGCCGGATACCAATTGAAGAATAGCACTCCAAGAAGCGCTCCTGCTCCAGCAAGAAGGATAATCAACGCCGTTGTCTCGTGGATCACAGCCGCAATCACTGCGAGAGACCCCAGGGCGATAATCCCCATTCCCGCTTCCATTCCGTTGAACCCGGCGAGCATGTTCACCGCGTTTGCTGCCACCATCACGCCGGCAGGGACCAAGAGGAGGGGATAGAAGATCCAAAAGTTGATCTGCCCCACAAAAGGGATCGATAGCGTCGTGTGTCCCACCCGCACGGCAACCAGAGGAAGCGCGGCGACCGCCGGCAAGAACGCCTTCACTATTTGCCGCATCCCGAGAAGATCATCGATAATCCCAATGAGCGCCGTAAGGAGGATCGTAGCCATCGCGGCAAGGAGCAGCACTACGTTTGCATCATGGAACACGTGGAAGAAGCTCATCATCGCCAGGGCGACCGAGATCCCTACTCCGGTGCCGGCAACGATCGCTAGCCCGCCCATTTCAGCGACAGCTGGCTTCCCGGGCTTGTGCATGTCCCTGCCTGTGATTCCCGCTCGGTGCAGTCTGGGAATGAGAAGGCGCGCACCTATGATTGCGGTCAACAAGGACGCCCCGAATATTGCTAGGATCATATATCCTCCTTGCAGCTAGAATATCCCCAGAATAGCACGAATGATTTCTGGTATCAAAAAAGGACCGGCATCGCCACCTAATCGAAATTCGGATGACGACTCTCAACCCCTGTCTGGCCTTGCCCTAGCGCACAGAACTTAGAACGTTTCTCTACTCTTCACCCGTCACTATTCGCGCTTCTGTCTCAACTCTCTCTACCAGTTCTTCCGCCGGAATTCGTTGCTCTTCTTTGAAGTGCTTAAGTGAGTGCTGGAATCTATCTTGAACCTTTCTTCATAGTTCAAATCTCTGATCTGGAGCACCAACAGAATCTGCCGACGCTTCTTCTATCGCATCTTGAATCAAGGCTCTGAATTCCTCGCACGCACGAGCTTTCACCTTCGTATTTTTTCTCCTCTGCCAATCCGTTCTTGCGGCGTAGCCAAGCCTATTATTCCACTCCGCCACAATCTCGGCAAGGCGCGGACCAAGAACGAAGCGAGATACTTACTGAAACGTTGGCATACAACAGCAAAGGCTCATCGCCACGACCACGGACCGGGGAAGCCTACCCGACCCTTGATCCACTCTCTCTGCCCTCACTTGGCCAAGCGCCTGTGACACGCGGCCTTTGTCCATACGGTTGCTTCCTTTTTTTCTTTCGACAGCTTTACCGCTGCCGGAGGGCACCGTCAAGTTCTAACAATCAGCGGGAAATTTCCTCTTCTGGTGGGGGGTATAGCTGTGATGGTTAGGGTGTTTACCTTGCAAGTGTGTAAATTACCCTAGAAAAAGAGGCCCCGCCACGTACGCGGGGCCTTGTGCTGCTACTTAGCCACATCGCTCTTTTCTATGTTGTCAAGCTCGCGTTGGATGTTATCCAGTGCGATCTTCAGCTCGTCGGCCTGGGCACGCAATGTTGTTGCCCGCGTTTGCGGGTCAGCGTTGTACACGGGTGGCGCGTACGGAGCACCGTAGCCCCAACCAACGCTTCTTCCATAGCCGCGGCCAAACCCTCCGCCACCGCGTCCGCCCCAACTGTTCATGTAACCCGGGACAGGACTCCCACTGCAATAACCCAATCCACGACCGGTTCTCGGGCCTAGGCCCCTCGGTCCTGTGCGATCTCCTAATGGCATGATCCACCTCCGTTATTATTTATAGCATATGCACAGTATATGTCCAGGGAACGCTCCTGTCAAGTGCGCAAGTGTTGAAAAATGGAGAGCGTTATGTACGATTGGATGCACACTTTACGACGTTTGCCATGATTATCGTGGTCGTCATCGGTCCAACGCCTCCAGGAACAGGTGTGATTAGCCTTGTCCGCGGGGCGACCCTCTCGTAGTCAACGTCGCCAACTATTCCCTCGGGCGTTACGTTGATGCCAATATCGATCACCACCGCGCCCTGTTTCACCATGTCTGAAGTGAGGAAACGCAAGCGACCGACAGCGACGCACAGGATATCGGCTCGCTGTGTGATCGTCTCCATGGAACGCGTCTTGGAGTGACAGATGGTGACGGTTGCCCCTTCTGTGAGGAGGAGGAGGCCAAGCGGCCTTCCTACCGAGAGACTGCGCCCGATTACGACGGCTTCCTGCCCGACGATATCAATCCCTGATTCGATTATAAGCTTCATCACCGCTTGCGGCGTTGCGGGAAGGAGGACGCTTTGCCGTGCGTTCAATTGACGGTAGGTTGCCGCACTCGCACTTTCTACAAGCATCCGCCCCATGCTCACGGGGTTGATCCCATCGATGTCTTTCTCAGGTGAGATGGCACGGGCGATCTTCTCTCGCGAGATGTGTGCAGGCAGCGGCAGCTCGACGAATATGCCGTCAACTTGCGGATCGGCGTTCAGTCCATTGACCGCATCTATTACGTCTTCCTCGCGTGTACCTTCTGGAAGTTTGATCCCACAGAATCTGATCCCCAGTTTCTCGGCCAGTCTGGCCTTGGCGCGGTAGTATACGCGCGCGGCACTATCCTCACCGACGAGGATCGGAGCGATCGCGGGGATGACCGCATCGTTTGCAAGAACTGCAACCGCGTGACGCAAGATTTCCTGATACTTGCGGGCGATCGCTCTTCCATCGATGATCGACAATGTACGCCTCCTTCTATTTCCCCACTTCGATCTGCGTCGAGCTGGGTGCGTAGCGCAGGATCGCCTCGGGGAAGGCGAGGATCGAGGTGTATATCCACACCTGTCCGTTCCTGCGCTCGATGCCAACGCGCAGGCAGTTGTACAGATCACGAAACAGGCCGAAGCTCGGGTTGACGATCGTCTGTGTTCCCATGTCCAGTTGCCCGCCCAGGCTGATCCCCCACCCTGCGCCGTACGTCACCTCTGTGTTTAAAGTGAGGCTAGAGAGCTCCGCCGTATTGAGATCGAACTCTCCCGACAGGGATATTGTCCCCGCCTCAGAGCTTCCTGCATGCAGTTTGAACGTGGCGGGGTCAAAGCTCCCGTTTGTCGCGTCATAGGGAATAGCCCAATCCACGCTCACGTTGCCGTATGTGGCATTCCCCGAGAGATCGACGTGGGTAAACGCAGAAGCTGGGATGTCGTAGGTGGCGGCAAGGGTGATCTTCGCCCCCGGGGACCAGTCGGCGCGTATCTGCAGCGGGTCTAAGGTTCCGTGCGTGAGATCGATCCCTCCGCTCACCCGTAAGGCGAGCTCGGTTCCCGTCGCCAGGTTAAGGGCGATGTGATTCTTCGCCACTAAGTGATCGAAGGCAAACGGGCTCTCCCCGTTGATCTCCTGGTATGCGTACGTGATGTTCATCCCGGAGCGTGTGGCGGAAACGGAGAAGGAATGTGCCTCCCGGCGGCGGGTCATCGCCCCTGCTTCGTAGCTCGTCAACCGCAGCGATCCGCTCGGCTTGAGGGTGAACCCGAGAAACGTAATGGGCGTTACATTCATCGTAATCGACCCATCCGTGCGCAGTGAAGAACCCGTCAGTGCGTCCCCTTTCCACTCACGAAACCATCCCACGCTAACCTGCGGCGTAAATGAGAAACTGCCCCACGTGAACGTGGAACGGGCCAGGGTCAGCTCGGGAAGACGCTCATTGATGCGCACCTGGTCGTCCTGCTCGGCCCTGCTGCGGGAGGCGGAGAGGGTGAGCTTCCACTGGTCGATCGGCCCGCTGGCGGAGGAGGAGAAAGTGAGAACGTGTGACGCACCTTTTTTGCGGTAGCTCACACCGCCGGTCATCTTCCAGTCGCCCGGAAGATCAGCGGTGTGAGAAAGCGTGAATTCAAGCTTGCTATCGCCAACCTTGGCCGGGAAGTAGTAGCCCTTGATCGATCCCCGCTGCCCGGCGAAGGCGTAGCGCAGGACCGCCCCCAGGCCAACCTCCTGAAAGCGGGTGAAGTAGTCTACGAGGATGGCGCCGTAGTTATCCTTGTTTATGTAAAACGGGAGGTTCCACTTGAAAAACCAGCCGTGGAGGCTGCTGTTCCCGATCGCTGGGAAGAGGGGGCTGTCGAGGGTCTCCTTGAGGGGCTGCACGTAGACAGGCAGCCAGAACACACCGACCCCGAACGAACGCACGGTGAGGTTGAACGCGACGATGAGCTGATCCGGGTAGAGGATGAGTCTTCCGGTCTCAATGGAGTAGGGCTGCGCGACTGCTGCACCTCCGCAGCAGTCACAAGTGGTCAGAGTAGCGTCGGTCATCTCGATGCGAGCCAGTGTCCCGTCCTTGTTGTACACGATCGTTCCATCATCTCCGCTGTAGATCAGGGTGTGAGTTTCCCCGTTGGAGTTGACGAAGCTGCTCTTACCGCTGAATACACTCGCTGTCGCCTGTTGCGTGCTCAGTGCCCCGTTGGCAAACAAGAGGACAGCATCGATCTTCTCACCGGAAAGGGTGAAGCCATTCTCAACCGTCAGCTCGACGTTCCCCGACGCCTGCAGTCGCCATTTGTCACCTGCTTGTGCATCAACGAGCGCGCTGTCGGCAGAGAGAACGGTCTTTCCGTAGACGAGGCGCACGTTTCCGCGTGCGCTCACATGGCGATGATCTGAGGAGACGGTCAGGGCATCGCACCTTATGTCGAGCAGGGCCGTCTGGCTTACTGTCTGCAGGCCCTCATTCGGCAAAGCGACTGTTGCTGGCGGATCCTGCGCGTGTGCGATGCCCACGCATGCGATCATGACGAGAAAGAAGGGGATGATCCGCCGCACGTGCCTCCACAATAGGCGGTGATGCAGGTGGTCGAGCCGCAGGAACAGGACGATGCCGACCACGCCGAACAATACATTCGGAAGCCAGGCCCCCAAGGGAGGCGAGATGATCCCCCGTCGTCCGAGTGTCTGCGTCCACAACAGTGTCCCCTGGAAGAGGCCCACCAGGACAAATCCGATGACGATCCCCACGGCTCGGCTCCGCCAGCCGAAGAGGAGGCTTGCTGCCCCCCCGAACAGGACGAAGACGATGGTGGCAAATGGCATTGCGACCTTGAGGTTGCACTCCACGATCAGATCGTCCACGTCAGCGCCGCTCTTTCGCAGGAGGGCGATCTGATGGCGCAGTTCGCCGATCCTCATCTCCGAGGGGGTGCGCGATCCGAAAAGAAAGTTAGCCCCAACCTGCCCCGCCGCAATCTTAAGTGTGGAGAAGCTGCCGGTGTAATTAAGCGTTCCGTCGTGATCGTAGCCGTACACCTTGCCATCATCCAGGGTCCACGCGTCTCCCTCCCATCGCCCGGTCTTGGCGGTGAGGATTGTCACCGCCGATTTCGCCTGCGGGAACAGCTTCCCCGTCACATCGTAGACGAGGACCTCGTTTAGAACTCCGGTCTTCTCGTTGTAGCTCCGCACGTAGAAGAACTCACCCTCCTGCCCTTTAAAGAAGGTATTTGCGCGAACGTGCGGCACTCCCCCGCGAAAGATGATCCCACGCAGTGTCTGTTGGTAGAGATGCTCCGATGAGGGGACCGCCCAGTTGTACAGTGCGAAATCGGCTCCAGCAACGAGGGTAGCAGCGACGACGAGTGGGAGGAGGATCCTTCGCAGGGAGACTCCCGCCGCTTCGAAGGCGATCACTTCCCTGTCGTGCACCAGCCGCCCCAATCCGAGGAAGGTGGCGAACAGTCCGCTTACCGGAAGGGCAAGGACGAGGAGGCTCGGTAGCTTCAACACGAGCAGGTGGATGAGAGAATCGATCCCCACCCCACGATCGACCATCAAGTCGGAGAGGGAAAGGATCAGGTTGAGGAGGATGAACAACAGCAACCCGCCCAGTGAGACGAGAAACGGGCCCACCATCTCTGAAAGGATGTATCGGTCGCTGCGATGGATGATCATTGTCACGTGGATGATACGCAAAATGTGTCTCACAGCCCAACGGAAATGGGGCGATGCGTCCGATAAAATAGCGACGGGCGTTGATCGGCCTCGATCGATGAGGTATATTGGAACGATCCCAATGAACAAACGCCTGTACGTAGAGACCTGGGGATGCCAGATGAATATCCATCAATCGGAGGGGATTGTTGGTGTCCTGAAGCGAGATGGATTTGCCCTCACCGAGTCGCTTGCCGAGGCCGATGTTGTCATATTCAACACCTGCATGGTCAGGCAGAAGGCGGAGGAGAAGGTGTACGGCCGCATCGGCGCAGTTGTCGAAGAAAAACGCAAACGCAACGTCCTCCTCGGTGTCGGTGGGTGCATGGCTCAGGTACGAGGAGAGGATCTTCTGAAGCGCTTCTCGGCGATCGACTTTACCTTTGGGTCGAGCGACATTGCATCACTCCCTGAACTCGTACATACAGCAGCAGGGAAACAGAGCGAGCGCATCACCCACATCGCCTCACCGCGCGGAATCGATGAGGTCCCATCCCACAGACAGAGTCCCGTTACGGCGATGGTCACAATAACGCAGGGATGCTCGAATTTCTGCTCCTATTGCGTCGTCCCCTACGCACGCGGTCCGCTGCGAAGCCGTGAGCCGGAGGCGATCCTTCGCGAGGTGAAACAAGCCACGCGCGATGGCTATCCCGAGATCCTCCTCCTTGGGCAGAACGTTGATTCCTACGGGACAGATCGACCTGAGTACGGGAGTTTCGCAGACCTGTTGGGGCGCATCGCCGATGTCGGGACGCCGCGTATCCGTTTCACCAGCTCGCATCCCAAGGACATGACGCCGCGGGTAATAGAGCAGATCGGCGCTCATGACAACATTTGCAACCATATTCATCTTGCCTGTCAATCGGGGAGCGATCGCATCCTGGCCGAGATGAACCGCGGCTACACGCGGCGTGATTTCCTCTCGATCCTTAGACAGGCGCGCAGTGTGATTCCAGAGATCAACATCACGACCGATCTGATCGTCGGCTACCCCGGGGAGACGGAAGATGACTTCGCGAATACTCTTGAACTGATCGACGAGGCAAGATTCGGGTCGATCTTCGTCGCCATGTACTCACCGCGCCCGAGGACGAGGAGCGCCCTTCTTCCTGATAATGTCACGCCTGAGGCGAAGAGCGCTCGCCTGCACGCCGTCCTCGATTTGCAACGCGAGATCGCTCTCTCGCAGAATAGGGAGCGAATAGGAAGTCGCCTGGAGGTCCTCATAGAAGGGAAGACGCGTGCTGGTAGGGCCTATGGGCGCACGGATGCTCATCGTACGGTCGTGATTGCTGGTGAAGGGACCGTTGGTGAGTTTGTGCAGGTGTTTATCGAGGATGCAACGACAGCCGCGCTGATCGGAAAGCGGGTGGATTCTATGGTGTCACAAGGAGCGCAATGATCATCACAGTCACACCCAATCCAGCGGTCGACAAGATCTATTGGGTCGATCAGCTGAAGATGGCGAAGGAAACGCAGGATGAATTCCTGACGCGGGCGAGGAAGAGCGACACATCGGCCGGGGGAAAGGGAGTCAACATCAGCATCTTCCTTTCTCGCCTGGGAGTGGAGAACGTGGCGATGGGTTTTGTCGGCGGGTATGTGGGGCATGTCGTCGTGCGCGATCTGCGCGATGAAGGGGTGACGACGAACTTCGTGTGGGTAAATGGAGAAACGCGCACCAACGTGATCGTGCTCGAACGTGGACACGAATACGTCCCAATAATGATCGATGAACCAGGCCCAGCCATCACTCCGGAGGAAGTCGCCCGCTTCCTCCGTCGCTACAAGCGGATGCTCAACCGCGCTACGTGGGTCATCCTCGCGGGAAGCCTTCCTCCCGGAGTCGACGGGGACCTGTATCGGGTCTTGGCGAGCATGGCAAAAGAGGCGGGAGCGAGGGTTGTTATCAGCGCAGCGGGAGACGCGTTAGGCCGCGGGCTCCTTGCCGCACCGTACATCGTCAAGCCGGATATTCGTGAAACACCGGTTATTAATGGCCTTCCGCTTAGCACGCGCAGCGAGATCATCGATGCCGGGAAGAGAGCGGTGGCCGATGGAACGGGTATCGTCATCGTCTCCCACGAGGTCACGGGCGACATTGCGATCACCGCGGATGGGGTCTGGGAGATACTGGCCCCCGCAAAGACGACCGAGTTTAAGAACTTCGTCGGGGCGGATGACGTGTTGCTCGGTGGAATCGTGCACATGCTCAATAAGGGTGAACGCCTGGAGAATGCCCTGCGCTTTGGCATGGCGGCGGGCATGATGAGCGCGGAGAGCGACAAGAAGATCTGCTCAGATCTAGACCAGATCGAGAAGCACATGGAGACAATCTCCATCAACAAGCTGTAACAGGAGGCTCCCGAAATGAAGGTTCGCGACATCATGACCAAGGACCTGACATCGTGCGAGAAGGACGTATCGATACGAGAATTGATCTTTATCCTCGATAGCGCCGGGGTTCCGAATATGCCGATCGTCGATGAAGAGGACAAGGTCATTGGCTTCATATCGGAGAAGGACATCATCAGAGCATGCCTTCCCGGGTACTTTGACATGCTCCATACCGCCTCGTTCATCCCCGACATGAACCAGATCTCCAAGAAACTTGAGCAGATCTCGGGCGACCCGGTCGAGAAGTACATGCAGCGCGACATGATCGTGGTGACTGAGGATGATGACGACCTGCAGGCCGCGGAGATCATCATCCGCAAGAACATCAAGAACCTTCCCGTTGTTGACAAGTACGGGCGTTTGGTGGGGCAGGTAAAGAGGATTGACCTCCTCCGGCACCTTCTCTGAGAGGATGGACTTACCGTGGAAAGGGATTGGCCTTGCGATCGTGCGGGTCGTTTCTGGGGGCGCGACATCTCTATTCGTACACGGGCGCCTCGTGGAGGACAATCCTGAGGGTACAGAAGATGCTGTGCTCGTTTCCTATGCGGGCGACGAGGAGACAGTTGACCTGCGCCTGCTGGCGCGTACCCTTCACCCAACGCTCCCTGGTCATGGCCTTGCGCAACTCTGCTCGCACTACGGGATAGCGGAGGGAAGCGATCCAGGGACACTCTTCTCCCTTCTCTCTGCGCTGATCGAGGGATTTCTGAAGCTATCGCCGGACCTGTTGACCCTCCTTTCCAAGCTCCTCCCCTCTCCGAGTAGCGATCTCATCCGTCGCATGGTCCCATTCGCCAAGCCACAAGCTGAAGCGCCGAGGAAATCTGTGCCCTCAGCTTCACCGCCCAAACATTCCCTTGCCGATGCCTTGGCACCAGATGGCGTGCTTGCCCGCGACCTTCCTGGGTTCGAGGCACGCTCCGGGCAAAGGGAGATGGCGCAACGCGTATTGAACGTGTTGGAACACGGAGGGACAGCAGTGGTGGAGGCGGGCCCTGGCACGGGGAAGACTTTTTCTTACCTCATCCCCGCACTCATCCACCTGCGCGACCACGACGGAGCGCGTATCGTCCTCTCTACACGCACGAAACAGCTTCAGGAACAGGTGTTCCATAAGGACCTTCCCTTCCTCGCTTCTCGCCTTCTGCCCGAGTTGCAGGTGGCCCTGCTCAAGGGCAGGAAGAACTACATCTGCCTGCGCCGCTGGCAGATTGTCCTGGGGGAGCTTGTCGAGGGTCTGGAGCGGGACCTTCTGACCTGCCTTGCTCCTGTCGGGCGCTGGCTGTTTGCAACACAGACCGGCGATATCGAGGAGAACAATGCTTTTCTCACCGAGAGGGAAGCGAAGGTGCTGTGGCGGCGGCTGTACGATGATCCCCATCGCTGCCTGGGCCAGTCCTGCCCGTTTTACGATGACTGCTTTTCTGTGGCTGCGCGCCGGCGTGCGCGCCGGGCCGACCTCGTTGTGGTCAATCACTCCCTCCTTCTGGCCGATCAGCAAATCGATCAAGGGATCCTCGGCGACTATGAATCCCTGATTGTCGATGAAGCGCACGCTCTGGAGAGCGCCGCGCGGCAGGCGTTCACGGTTAGCCTCTCTGTGCACAGTGTGGATTCGCTGCTGCGCGCGATCGAGCACCCGCTGGGAAGGCGCTCTGGAGGATGGCTTGCTCGCCTGCCCTTTGCGCGGACCGACGCCAGGGTCAGGAAGGTACACGACCTGCTCGGCTCCCTACACGGTGCCAATACTCGCCTCTTCTCCGCGATCTCACGTGGCCTTTCGCCCGCCCGCGGACGCTCCCCCGATCTCTCCCCGTTTGAGGAGCAGATGGCGGGAGTAATGCGTGAGCTGGAAACGCTTACCAGATCGATCGAGAGCCTCGCCGATGCGGCAGATGCTCAAGAGATCGAGCATGAGGCAAACGGGTTGATCTCCGAGGGAGAGGAGATCGTCGCTTCATTTCACAAGGTGTTTTCTCCCTCGGATGATAACAGCGTTCACTGGTACGAATTCATCGGCGATGAGCCGTACCTTCACGTATCGCCGCTAACTGTCGCCCCCTTTCTACAGAAGTCGCTCTACCCGCGCGTTGAATCCCTCGTTCTTACCTCGGCCACCCTATCACAGGGAGGAGACTTCACCTACCTCAAAGATTCACTTGGCCTCTCGGAGGCTCCCGGGAAGGCGGAATCGGCCGTGGTCCCCAGCCCCTTCTCCTATGAGGACGAGATGAAGCTCTTGATCCCCGCATTCCTGCCACCCGTGACATCGACGGACTCGTACGTGAACGCCTTGGCAGAGTGCGTCCAGCGGATCGTAAGCGAAGTTGGGCGCAAGATCCTCATCCTGTTTACCTCGTACAAACTGCTGCGCGCGGTCCACGACGCGCTCGATGAGAGCACGCTCGTGCTCGCCCAGGGGCTCGATGGGTCACGCAGCAAGCTCATCGAACGCTTCAAGGAGAGCGTCGGATCGGCGGTACTGCTGGGGACAGACAGCTTCTGGGAGGGAGTCGATCTCCCGAGAGATGCCCTCGAGATCCTCATCATCACCCGCCTTCCTTTTCCCGTCCCCACCGATCCTGTCTTCTCCGCACTGGCCGAGAGGATGACGTCCGTTGGCAAGGACCCATTCTCCGATCTATCGATCCCACGAGCGATCCTCAAGCTACGTCAAGGTGTGGGTCGGCTGATTCGCACCACGAGCGACCATGGTGTCGTCATCATCGCTGATGATCGCATACTAAGAAAAAGTTATGGGAAGCTGTTCTCCGCCGCTCTGCCTGTGACCGGTGAAAGAATTACAAACTTGGACGATCTCGTCTTCGAGGTTGGAGCATGGCTCCATCAAGCAAGCTAACACCGCATCAAATTGGCATGCTCTTCCGTTGCGCCCTAAATTGACTTTTTTTGGGGAAGGGAGTAGAATAGCTGTATCAAATAGAGTTATCTCCTCGATTCATTGCGCAAGTCCTGAACCTATGAAAGTTTCCGCAGTAGTGCCTGCATATAACGAAGCCTCCCGAATCGGAGCTGTACTAAAGCCCCTTGTCGGTTGCCCCGCGGTTGACGAGGTGATCGTCGTGGATGACGGATCGGACGATGGGACGGCAGAGATGGCTCGCCAGTACCCGGTGCAGGTTGTCAGACTGGAGGCGAACTGCGGTAAGGCGAAGGCACTCGATGAAGGAGTCAAGCGTGCCCGCAACGACGTTCTCCTATTCCTCGACGCGGATCTCGTTGGGCTAACGGAAGCGCATGTCGAGAAGTTCGTTCATACCTACGCGGATAGTGGTGTCGACATGGTAGTCGGTATCTTTGCCAACGGGCGGAAGAACACGGATTTCGCACAGAAGCTCAACCCATACGCCTCTGGACAACGTATGTTGACCAAGAAACTGTGGCAGCGAGCGAAGGCAAACGTACACGAAATGAACTACGGGATCGAGTTTGCGCTATCCAAGCTTGCGGTGAAGGAAGGCTGGACCAAGGAAAAGGTGAAACTGGTGGGAGTAACTCACGTTCTCAAGGAAGAGAAGCGTGGATTCTCAAACGGGATGCGTGAACGATTCAAGATGTACGGGGACATGATCAAGTGGCTGTTCAAGAAGATCTGAGATGATGAAAATAGCGATCGGTTGTGACCATACGGGAGTGGATTTGAAGCATGCCCTGTTCGATTCGGTCCTCAAGGAGCATGAGGTTATCGATATGGGGACGAACTCGAAAGAGTCCGTCGATTATCCCGACATCGCCAAACCGGTGGCGCGTGCGGTGGCCGCTGGTGAGGTGGAACGTGGGATCCTCATATGCGGTACAGGGATCGGGATGGCGATGGCCGCGGGGAAGATAAAGGGGATTCGTGCAGCGCGCTGCAGTGAACCGTACTCGGCCGAGATGAGCCGAAGGCACAATGACGCCAACGTACTCTGTTTCGGAGCACGCGTGATCGGAAGCGGTATGGCGGAAAAGATCGTCGAAAAGTGGCTCTCCACTCCGTTTGAGGGCGGTCGACATGCGCGGCGGGTCGGCAAGATCGAGTAGCTGCCGCACGTCAAAAGCGCACGTAAGCTCCACACGTTCGGTGGGTTCTGAACCCGTTGGGTTTCTAACCCCGTAGGTTTGAATCGAGGAGTCTAACTATCTGATGGTAGTCCAATGGATCATCTTTCTTCTCTGTTCGTTAGCGATCGTCCTTGCCGGAGTGCGCCTTGCGAAGTTCGGTGATGCAATCGGAAAACGAAGCGGGATCGGCCAGGGCTGGATTGGCCTGCTTTTTCTGGCCACGATAACCTCGGTTCCCGAGTTGACGACGACGGTGACTGGAGCGACGATCGATGTGCCCAACATTGCCATCGGAAACGCGCTTGGCAGCAATTTGTTTAATGTGGTGATCATAGCCATCCTTGACATAATGCTCCTCGGACGCGGTCCGTTCTTGCGGAAGGTGAAATCCTACCACGTTATCAGTGGTGGAGCGGCTATTTTGCTGACCACGCTGGTGATCCTCGGGATCTCCGTCTTCCCGCGCGCGCAGGTCCTCGGGATTAGCCCGTTTAGCATGGCGATTCTGGTGTTGTATGTCTTTTCCGTCTTCCTCCTCTTCCGCGTGGAGAAGCGCGAAGGGGCTGTGGAAAAGGGCGACAAGGAGACACTCTCGCTCCGTCGAGCGGTCATCGGTTTTGCCGCCTCGGCTGCTGTGATCATCGTCTCCGGGATCTTTCTGATTCACGCGAGCAAGAACATCGCTGTCGGTTCAGCCATGCCGGGATCGCTCATGGGGGCAATCCTCGTGGCGATCGTGACGTCACTCCCCGAGCTGGCGACGTCCATCGGAGCGCTTCGTATTGGAGCGTACGATATGATCATGGGGAATCTGTTCGGATCGAATATGTTTAATATTGTGACGATCTTCTTCGCTGATGTTGCGTTTCGTCGAGGCTCGCTGTTCGCCGCACTGGGAAACGAGTCGTCCGACCAGTTGATGATCGCTGTTCTGGGAATTGTAATGACGACGATTGCGATCATTGGGATCGCGTATCGTTCTAAGAGAAAGGTGTTGGGAATGGGGATAGACGCTGTGTTTCTATTGATTGGATATCTGATAAGCACATTTCTAATTGTGTTTCGTGGCATAGATTTATAAGGTGGTGAAAAAGATGGAACTGAGCGAATTACGTGTGCAGAGCGTGGACCAGTTGCAGGAGCTGGCGAAAACATTCAAGCTGAGGAACAGCATGCAACTCGGCAAGGAAGACCTGCAGCGGTCGATCATGATTCAGTTGGCAAGGGAGGGAAAGCTCACATTCGATGGCGGAGTGCTGGAGATCCTCCCTGACGGATACGGATTTCTGCGCAGCAGCAACTGCCTGCCGGAGCGAAACGATACGTACGTATCCCCATCGCAGATCAAGCGCTTTGGCTTGCGCGATGGAGATACCATCGATGGGGTGATACGAGCGCCGAAGAACGACGAGCGATATTTCGCTCTTATCAAGGTGGAAGCGGTCAACGGAGCTCCCCCGGAGGAGTCGCGCCGTCGCCCCAACTTCCGCGAGTTAACACCGCTCCACCCGGACGACCTGCTGAAGTTGGAGCACGACCCAACCGACTTGTCCACACGCATCATCGACCTGTTCTGCCCGATCGGCAAGGGACAGCGCGGGTTGATCGTCTCGCCGCCGAAGGCCGGTAAGACGACCCTGCTGAAGGAGATCGCGCGGGGGATCAACGCCAATCATCCCGAGGTGACGCTGTTCGTTCTCCTGGTGGATGAGCGTCCAGAGGAGGTCACCGACTTTACCCGTTCGATCGAGGCTGGCGAGGTGATAGCGGCGACGTTCGACCAGGAACCGCGCCATCATACGCGCATCGCTGAGCTCGTCACCAACCGCGCCAAGAGGCTGGTGGAGATGGGGAAGGATGTCGTCATCCTCATGGATTCGATCACCCGCTTGGCTCGAGCCTACAACCTCTCCGTCCCCTCATCCGGGAAGCTCCTCTCTGGTGGAATGGACCCGACCGCGCTGTACAAGCCGAAGGAGTTCTTCGGGGCAGCGCGCAACATTGAAGAAGGAGGAAGCCTGACGATCATCGCCACGGCCCTCATTGATACGGGGAGCAAGCTCGATCAGGTCGTGTTCGAAGAGTTCAAGGGAACGGGAAACATGGAATTGATCCTCGATCGCAACCTGTCTAACAAGCGAATCTACCCGGCGATTGACGTGGAGCAGAGCGGCACGCGCAAGGAGGAACTTCTCATGCCGGCGAAGGTATTGAATCGCGTCTGGATTCTGCGTAAGATGATGAGTAACTTGAACGACCCACAGAAGGCGCTGGAGTTTGTGAAGAGCAAGATGGAGGCAACGAAGGATAACGAACAATTCCTCGAGCTGATGAGCAGTGACTAAGAAAAAACCGATTCGTAGAGATCGTGTATTGATTGCTCTCCTTTTTCTTGTTGCCGTTATTCTGATCCCCATACTCATCCATTCCGGCGGATCGAAACCAACTACCCGAACAACAGCAACTAATACGCCGCCTTCGGGTACGACCACTGCGCCGCTCGCTGTGCTGCCGCTGACTGGTCCGCAAGCAGGTACTGAAACGGCCACGTCTGTTACGCCGAGCACGGGTACTGGGTCAGCAAGCGGAAGTGCGGGCGCTGAAGCACCTGTTAACGAGTCGGCTACAACGGCTGCGGGGATCCTCACGCACGTCGTGGCAGCGGATGAGACGCTTGACCAGATAGCCTCTACGATGAATGTCACTACAGCGCAGCTCATGGCCGATAACAATCTCGTCTCACCCAGCGAAATCACAGTGGGAGAGACACTGTACGCGACAACCAATGGGTTAGTTCACGTAATCAAGAGGGGGCAGACGCTGACCGATATTTTCATCACCTACGGTGTGCCGATCGACAAGATTACGCAGGCAAACGGAATCACCGATCCCGGGCGGATATTCGCTGGGAAGGGGATCATCATTCCTGGGGCGACGACCGACCTGTGGCAAACAGTGATTCGCCTATCGCACGGGAAGGTGGCGCGGTTCATCTGGCCGCTGGAAGGGAAGATTACCTCTCCCTTTGGTTGGCGCAATAACCCCGTCACCGGGGAACGACAGCGCCACAACGGGATCGACATCGATGTTCCCGTAGGGACGATCGTGCATGCGGCGGCACCAGGGAAAGTGTATTTCACCGGCGAGGATTCGGGGTACGGTACGATGATCATCCTCCAGCACTCCGACAACTACTACACGGTCTACGGTCACCTGTCGAGCATTCTCGTCTCTAAAGGGCAGTACGTTGAGGTCGGGCAGCCGATCGCCGAGTCTGGGAACACGGGCCTCTCCACCGGGCCACACCTGCACTTCGAGGTGCGAAACGGAGAGTTCCCGATCGACCCGCAGCGTTACCTTCCCACCTGATGGAGCACTTTGTTATCCGGGGCGACCGCCCCCTTTTAGGGACTATCACCATCTCCGGAGCCAAGAACGCAGCGCTTCCTGCATGCGTTGCTTCGCTGTTGACAGACGATGAGGTCACGATCGACCACGTGCCACGCCTGCGCGATGTCCAAACGATCCTCTCGACCATCTCGTCGCTTGGAAAGCTCGTTGTACGCGATGGCGAAAGAGTATCGATCGCGTGCGGAGGGGAGATCCATTCCGAGGCGCAAGCGGGATTCGTCGAACAGATGCGCGCCTCCTTCCTCGTTCTCGGTCCACTCGTCGCCCGCCTCGGTCGTGCGCTCGTCCCTCTCCCCGGCGGATGCAAGATCGGCGCCCGCTCGGTCGACCTTCATCTCCACGGCCTGCGTGCCCTCGGAGCACGGGTGACTGAAAAGGGGAATACCGTGACGCTCGTCGCCAAGCATCTCCGCGGTGCGAGGATCAGCCTCCCCTTCCCATCGGTTGGAGCAACCGAACAGATCGCGATGAGCGCCTGCCTTGCTAAGGGAGAGACGGTGATCGAGAACGCCGCTTGGGAGCCGGAGGTGATGGACCTCGTAGCTTTGCTAAACGATATGGGCGGCGAGATCGAATACAGGGACGGATCGCTCCATGTTCGTGGAAGGCCCACCCTTCATGGCACGAGGCATGCCGTGATTCCCGATCGGATGGAAGCGGGTACGTACCTCATCGCCTCGGCGATCACCGGCGGCGATGTGACGGTGCGCGGCGTCGTCCCCGAGCACTTGCGCCTCCTCTTGTCCATCCTCTCTGAGATGGGTTGTAAGATCGAGGAGACAGATGGCGCGATCAGGCTCACACGTGGCTCTCGCCCGCACCCGATCGATACGATCACCGCTCCCTACCCGGGCTTTCCAACCGACCTACAGCCGCCGCTTGTCGCGCTACTGAGCCTGGCTCAAGGGAAGAGCAGTGTGGAAGAGCGGATCTTCGAACATAGGTTCACCTACACCGCAACCCTACGGCAAATGGGGGCAAGAATTACGGTGAGCGGACGAAGGGCGGTGATCACCGGAGTCGACAAGCTTCATGCCACGGCAGCGAGCGCGCCCGACATCCGCGCTGGTGCGGCGCTGGTTCTTGCCGCCCTAGCCGCACAGGGAGAGAGCACAATCGACAACCTGGAGCAGATCGATCGGGGGTACGAACACATGGCGCAGAAGCTTCGAAGCATTGGAGGGGACATTGAGCGCGTCGGCTAGCGATCGCCCTCTTCCCGAGCATCGCCTCGGTGAGGCTCACCTCAGTGAGGATCGCCTCGGAAAGCGAGCCCGCATCTACGGAAGCGAGAAGGCGGTCCTGGTGGCGGTGCAGACATCAGATAATGATGTCGACGAATCACTGCGCGAGCTCACGGCTCTCGCCAACACCGCCGGAATTCCCTCGCTCCTCGAGGTCGTGCAGAACCGCACGCGTCCCGACCCGCGCTACTTCATCGGCAAGGGGAAAGTATCCGAGGTGAAGGCAGCGGCGTACGAGCTTCACGCGGATGTCATCATCTTCGATGACGAGCTCTCTCCCGCGCAGGCGAGAAACCTCGAAGAGAAGATGAAGACAAAGGTGATCGATCGCGCGCAACTGATAATGGACATCTTCGCCCAGCGTGCGGCGACCAAGGAGGCGAGGCTGCAGGTGGAGCTTGCGCAACTGCGCTACCTCCTTCCACGCCTGCGCGGCTGGGGAAGCGCCTTAACGCGGCTCGGTGGAGGTATCGGAACGCGGGGACCGGGCGAGACGCAGCTGGAACTCGACCGCAAGAAGATCAACCGGCGCATCCACGCGATCGAACGGCGTCTGAAGAAGGCCCGTGCCGAACGCGCCCTGCGCAGCCACAAGCGCCGATCTGGGCCATTTCCGCTCATCGCCCTCGTTGGGTACACAAATAGCGGCAAGTCGACGCTTCTCAACAGGCTTTGCGCATCCGATGTGCTCGTTGAGAACAAGCTCTTCGCCACCCTGACGACAACCGTCAGGAGGGGCGAGATCGCACCCGGTCAGTGGGCGCTGTTTGCCGATACGGTGGGGTTCATCCGCAACCTTCCACACCACCTCATCCCTGCCTTCGCCGCTACGCTGGAAACGGTACGCGATGCCGATCTCCTCCTTCACGTCGTCGATTCCTCCCGTCCTACTTGCAACGAGGACTACCAGAGCGTCATCGCCACCCTCGATCATGAGGTCTTCACAACTGATGAGCCGCGCCCGTCTGTGATTGACGTTCTGAACAAGATCGATCTCATCTCTGCTGGTGAGATCAAGACGGAAGCATTCCACAAGCCCGTACTCATCTCTGCGCGAGATGGCACAAAGATGGATGGTCTCCTCGCGCGCGTGCAGGGCATTCTATCGCAAGGGAAACACGATGTCTCGCTCCTCATTCCCTATAACATGATGCAGGAAGTGCACCTGCTCTCACAGCGAGAGCGGCTCACGGTTTGTGGCTATACAAAGGAAGGAATCGAGATTGAAGCTACACTCTCCGATGAGAACTTGGCGCGTCTGCTGAGAAAAGGTGGGAGGATCAGTCCTTCTGCTTCCGCGTCGCAGACGCGGGGTTGACCTCCGCGATATCGGCCTCGATCCGATCGCGTTCCCTTGTTAGGAGCGTGACGGTGTGCCTGAAGATGTTGTGTGCGATCACCTTTCCCCGCTTGTCCTTGTAACTCACCCACATCCCAAGTTTGGGCATCTGTGCAAGTTCCGCCCTGTATGCCTCATGCTCGTAGGCAAGGCAGCACATGAGCCGCCCGCAGACCCCTGTGATCCGCTCCGGCGGGACGAACAGCTCCTGATCGTAGGCAAATTCCATCGGGACGGGAGTGGGATCGTGCAGGAACTGATGACAACACAGAACGCGGCCACAGCGGCCGATTCCCCCCTTCAGCTTCGCCTCATCGCGCGCGCCCATCTGGCGAAGCTCGATACGCACCCCGAAGCGTCCGGCGAGATCGCGCAGCAGGGCACGAAAATCGACGCGATGTGGGGCGGTAAAGTAGATGCGCACGTGCGCGCGGTCGATCGTGTACTCGGCGGCAACCAGATGCATCGGCAGATCGTGGCTCACGATCACTTCTCGCGTTGAAGAGAGCACCCGTTCGGCCTCGGCCTGGTTATGGGCGTACGCGTCCATATCGCTTGCCGTCGCTTTGCGCACCAGCTGTTCAAGCTGCTCACCGACCCCCGCACCAGCGGCGAGGACGCTCAACACGATGCCCATGTGCAGGCCGTTGTGGTCAACAATGCAGCGATCATCTGGGGCAAACGTCCCAGACTGTGCGTGAAAGTACCCGCTGTCTCGCTCCAGATTCAAGACTCGCACGAGAAATATATTTTCTTCAGCCATCATCCACCTCTGCCTATGCCAAGAAAGAGCGACAGGAAGACTCCGTCGGGGAAAGTATAGCGGTCAAGCGCTCGTTGTGCCCGTTGGATGCGCTGGCAAGTGGCACCCCACGCGGTTGGATCCAGCCCTAGCCTGGGCTGGTCGGCACGATGATTGCCTTCTTCCTCCACTGCTTCACGCAGCGCGGAGAATGATGCCGTGAGTAGCTGCCCGAGCAAGCGCGCGGCGGCCTCACGCCCAGCGCGAGCGATGGCGATAGAGGAAACGATGGCGAGCTCATGCTCTCCTTGCGTAAGCCGCCGCAGCAACCGTAACGTGGCCCCGCGCCTGACGATCGGATCATCTCCTGTGGCAAGTGCGATAAGTTCAGTTCCTGTTGCCTCCGCTGCCACTTGAGCCGCTTCCTTCTTTGCGTGTGCAAGGTCGATCGGATGAGCGATGAATTGTTCCAGCTCGCTCTCATTTTCCACTGTGTCAACAATGTAATGAGCTTCCCTTTCCTCATAACTGGCCTGGGTCAGGCGGGAGACGCTATCCACATCGATGCTTGGTCGCTCGCGGATAACCTGGCTGCGCGACACGATTGTCGACAGGAGATCGCCCGGATTCTCGGCAAGGAAGAGGAACACAAGGCCGCGCGGCGGCTCTTCCAATACCTTAAGAAGAGCGTTTGCCGCTTCCATCGTCAGTTGCTCGGCACGCGGCAGCAGACATACCTTTTGTGTGGCCTGCGTGGGGGCAAACTGCGCCTGGTGGATCACCTCGCGCACCTGCGCGATCCCTATCTTTTCCTTCCCTTCCGGTGCGGAAAGCTCTATCAGGTCGGGATGTCCTCCTCGGAGGACGAGACTCTTCTCTTGAGGGGAACGTGCGAGCAACGTGGCCGCGCGCCGCCGTCCCTCGGCTACCCTGTCAGTCCCGTGCGGGACAACAAGGAGGGATGAGGCTGTGGGATGCACGTTGTTATCAGTCATCGTGGGGCTCTGCATGGCAAACAAGAGGGTACCACAGGGGCAGAGCCGGTGCAACGATTTGCTTGGAGAACGAGCGATCTGGCGAAGTAACAGAATCCCTGAGGTCTTTGGGAGCGCTGAGGGCATCGCGACAAGAACTTGGGGTGGAACATAGCTTCATCGCCCTCTTTCTAAGAAAACAGGGCAACCCAAGCCCTCAGGGAACTCGGATGCGATATGTGGTCCCCTCAGAGATAATCAGACTTCCCTTCTCCAAGAGGTCTGCCTGGAGCTGTGGCAGGAGGTGCGTCAAACACGTGATAACCGTTGAGGATGGGGCGAACTTGAGCTTGAGACGAATGATCCCAGCATGCGTGCCCAAGGGGTAGAAACGCAGATCGGCAAAATCCTCATCTAAAGTAACTAGGCATCGCCTCTCACTCCGGGTGTAGGCCATGATCTCTGAGTCGGGTCGGCCTTTCAACCCAATCTCGCGGACATGTTGCACATCATAGCCCTGCTGCCGTAAGGCTTCAGCAACCAATGGCGATATATTCTCGTCTATCAAGAACCTCATCACGGTGCTTCAGAAAACCCCGACTTCTTCCTCCGCCAAGCGCGCGGCATAGGCCAGACACGCTTGGACATCTTCGAGGATGAGATCAGGATATTCTTTGAGAACCTGCTCCGGACTGAAGCCGCCAGCTAGCAAGTTGAGCACGACATAGACAGGAATGCGGGTTCCAGCGATGACGGGCTTCCCGTGCATCACTTGCATGTCGACTACGATGCGATCAGCGATCTTGGACATGATCTTCCTCCGCAAGGATTATACAGCGGGCTACCCTACCATCCAATCTCAACGCGTAGACTTGCCAACGGCAGTTCGCCCCATCTCCAAGCCTCTGCGTGAACACGTGCTAACGTTATTCAAGCGGCGGTTTCAGGGGTATAGGAAAATGCAAGGCTGGTGAATGTGTTGGACTGGAAGACCAGACCCTAAAGCCGATCCCAAACGCCTTACGTTTGGATCAGCTGCGAGCTTGCGAGTCGGCTGAATCCTGTGGTTCGACTAGTGGTCTTGCTGGGAAAGTGCTTCAAGCATTCTGGCCACGCGACTTCCTATGGTTTCATGAAGTAGTGTAACCATCGAATCGCTGTATTCTCTGGTCTGTGCCTGGACCTCGCCAAGCTCGTTCAAAACACTGTGGCAGCTTTCTGCCATTCGTTCTCGTATCATCGGCCAACCGAGACCAGCCTTCTTTGCCATCTTCTTCCATTCACCAATCGTGAATGCGTTGACTGATTCGCAGCCACCAATTTTCATCGCGAGATTCTTGGAGAGGCCAGGCCAAGCAAGAGTGGAGACAAGATCATAATAGGGAGATAGCCGTCGTTCGCCACCAGAATACAATAACGAGTAGTTCTTGCCGTGAGCATCGGCGTTGCCAATCAACACATTGAAAATCAGGCCGTTTATAAAGCTGGGGATATCAAGAACTGGTGCAGTGGACCAGTCCCGAAGCAGCGAAATGCAGTCGCTAAGCGTTGGCCCCCCCTCTGCCTGGTACTTTCGCTCCGGTGGAAATCCCAATGCCTGGCAGAAGTCCTCTTGGTGGAGTCGGGTCGTACGACCTTCTTCATCAGTCGCTCGGTCATATCTTTGAACTAGAATACACGATTTCTTTCCGATCAGACGATATTCCGTATTGGGTGTGTTCAAACCAACTGCCTGCGCTAGAGTCATACAGAAAATCTCGTTGGCGGCCAGTCCCGGAAAACGATCTGGCTCCGGTTTTAGTATGTGAGTACTGGGAGTACCGCCAAGAGGGAGACATATTCTGTTATTATGAACGATAATGGGCAATTTGTCCTGCGCACCGGCGAGTGAGAGTCGCAGTCCATACTTACCAACCATTAAGGGACGACTGGGTAACTCGGCTATGAGTTGTCGCAACTCCGGTTCGGTCAGTTCGCGATGCCGAGCACTTTTCGGATCTATCGGAGCAACGCCTTCAGGAAGCAGGCTGACAGCGCCGGCGCACTCGCCTCCTATCCTCTCTAGCATTGCAAAGTCATTGGTGTTACTGATCCCGAGAATCTCTGCTATCTTTTCTCGTGGTCGATCTTCAGGCAGTATGCCCGCAAAGAAAGGCCTAGCCTTTTTTCCAGAGAACACCTCGCTTTGGAGAGGCAGTGAACGGGAGAGGGGCATGGCGCCCGGCTTCTCCAGCCATGCCTGATTGTAGGAGAATTGCATCAAGCCACTATCGTCTTGTTCGAGGGTTCCCACTCTCTCGGCGTTCAGATAAACGATCAAGTTGTTCATGGCTTCTCGCCTTGGTCAGTGTCACCGCCAGGGATAGCGATCTGCAGTTCGAGCCCCAGGGCGTTGAGAACCTGTAGGGTCTTTCCAATTTGGCAGGTTCGCTTGCCCTTCTCAAGATCAATAATGAAGCGCAAACCCGTACCACAAGTCATCGCCAGGTCCTTCTGGGTGACCTTCAACTGTCTGCGCCTTGCGCGAATAGAGGCGCCAAGCTGCTCTGGATTCTTAGTAGTATTCATGTTACCGATCGGGAATATACCGTACCACGGAGTGCCTGTCAAGCAAAATATTACCGAACGGGAACATTTTGTTGTACACGAGTCTTTTTAACACAAATATTACCGAACGGGAACATAACCTGCGGCCGAGGCCCCCGGCCTTGGGCGTCAGGTTGATGGCGTGGTTTGATTCCCTGCCTTACGTTTCACCGCACAAGGCATCCGTAATGGTACCACGTGCGTCTGGATTCCAAGAAACGATGGCACGGCACGCGCTTCGGGGATCCCTGTACCCACAGAGCGGCCTCGCTATCCCTGTCAGAAGTTTGTGGCAGTGTTGGGTTACCCGGAAGAAGAAGTCCTCGCCGTAGGTGTCAGTAAGCCTTGGGCAACCCGCCGGCGGCAGATCATTTAATCTCTGTGGGTTGGATTTCCCGTAGCTTGCCACGAGGTTTCCGCATACCCCATATCTCAAAGCCTTTCCGTGTGGACGCGCCAACTCGCTAACGTTGTACAAGCTGCGGGTTCAGGGGTATGAGAAAGACACACAAGGCCGGTGAATGTGTTGGATTGCAAGACCAGACGCTAAAGCCGATCCCAAAGCTCTGGCAGCCAAGACACGTGCCTCTGTTATATCTGCCGTCGGTATACTCTCCGACGACGGTCGCCGGACATTCACAGAGCTCCGCGGCTTTGTCTCCGCTGGGCTGGCATCCGCAGTTCATGTACTCCCAGCAGTTCATCTCCTGCCGTTGCCGTTGGTGTATCATTCCTGAGTACTCGTAACGGGCTGGCTGAGGGGCGCGGCGTTTTTTGCCGCGTCCCTCTCCGGCCACTAGTTTGGGAATTCATCTATTTTTCAATCTTTTCAAGTTCTCCTTCTAAGACACCAACAGCCTCATCAAGATCTTGCATCCTTTTCTCAAATTGCATAAGTGCTTCCTTATCGAATGTAACATCCTGTACTTCACGGGGCTGAGAGGAAAATTCCAGAGAACCATGTACGGCCAATTTATTCCTCTTTGACCTGATATATTGCCTTAGTATTGTATTCCCTACTTGGGAATCAAGTATATTGTCTATAGGGCCCAGCAATGTACCATACCCCAAGGGATCAAGAATGCGATGAAAGGCGCCTCCCTCGGGATCGCTTTGTGAATCTGTAGTGATGAACATTGTTGATATGAGATGTAAGAGGCTAAAGTTAAAGAAATCTCCCGCGCTTTGGTTGACCATAGGCTCAGGGCTACCGCCTGATGCATAAATGTACATTCGGCAGTGGCGAACGAGGCAAGAGATAGGCTTTTCATTGTATTGGTTCATCTTATTTCTCCCGAACTTCTTATTCTGTCCAAAATCTCCATTCTCCCCGGCGAGCGTTCACCAGCGAACGAACCTTATTATGATACTTCGACGAGAGTCTGCCAAGGGGAATGGCGGAAAAAGCCCTCACAAGATCGTGCATGGATTAACATAACAAGTATTTGATGGTGATTTTGGGAGTTGGGTATGTCATGCTGGCGGATATGGACGAAATCGTTGAGGTACTGAAGCCGCCGCAACGAGTTTATCCTGAGCATGCTTGAACAACGTATCCCACCGAAGCTCATCCTGCAAGTCCATGATATATTCTCGTAGGTGTTCCACTACCTGTTCTTGCGCTTCTTGGGGCAAAGACTCCAACATTTTCTCCACCGTAGCAATGGCTGTAGAGGGCATTTCCATCCTCCTAGGGAACGTGTTCCATAATCCACTACCACATTTATTGTGCTCGCAAGGAACTGTATGGGCAAGAGTCTAACGACCAAGCTCACTTGCCGCTATGGAGCGCAGCGGAATAGCGGTCAAGTGGAGCGCTTTGTTGGCCGAATATTCATACTTTTGTAATAAAATCCATCTTCTTTATAAAATTGCGTCGTAACATTTTGCAATCTTTAGAATTCGGTTTTTTTAGTCTCTCAATATAATCTTTGATTTCCAACTTAATCGCATTATGAAATAATTTTCTATCTACTATAAGTCCTTTTCTTACATCTGACTCATCTGCTAGCTGAATCATACGACTCTCGCCATAACGTATTTTTGATTGTTTTTTTGTTTGAGCTTGATGAAGCAGACCACATCGAAAATGGCCATAAAATATTTCGCACATCTTATCTGTTCTGAATTCATCCATAAAATGCCGACTATTCCGAAAGAAGTCTCTAAACGCTATCCAATTTTTTCCTCTCGTTTCGTCCATTCCTTTATAAAATTGATTTAATGTTTCAATAATAAGACAATCAATTGCAAGAATTGAAAATCCGGAAAACTCTCTAATTTCGTACGAATCATGATTAACAATTGCATCAATTGGCGCAAGAAATCGTCCGTTAATTCGATCATAAAATATATCTGTAGCTCTTTCCCAATTATCGTTTTTATCTGCATGCAGATTTAAAGATCGATAATCACTTGCACGATATTTGGGAGAGATTTTAGGATTATTGGGATCTGTAATTTTACTTATTTCCATGTCCCTACCTATTTATATGCCCCGCGCTTGTTTTTTACGGCCAACGATCTGAATCACTTGCCAAGAATCGCGTAGCTATTCTTGGTCAAGTGCATTCAATTGTTGGCCTCTAATGTCTCTGTTCGTAGTCGATAGATCTAGTCTTCGTGAAGAAATCGTTGTCTTGTTCATATTGCCTGATTACCCAAGATACATATTCCCGCGAGTACTGCGGCGATGAGAACTTCGGTATGTGACAGAGTTCATCTTTGTCCCACATCTCATAAACCCGATTGATACACTGGATATCGAACGAGTTGACAGACGTCCTTCCCGCAAGTCCGCGATTGATCTCGGCAACCGCCTCCTTCTGTCGAAACGGGTGTGTAAGGTCGTAGTCAAGCTTGCGGTACGCGGGGGCGTCTGGGTCGTCCACGATCCGAATCGCCCGCGCATCTGAGGATGCTGACTCACGGACATCAACGCCAGATGGAAAAGTATAGACTTGGCTCCCCGGTGGAGCTTTGACCACCTTGCGAACCCCCTTCAACCATGATCGCCTGATAGCATCGAGTTGACGCTCGATAACTTTTCGAAGGTCATTTGTGTTGCCAGGTTCGCTTTTCGCACCATGTCGGAAGTAGACTGTTCCTGCAGAGAATGCTGTCTTCTGCTTCTTGTTACTGACGGCATACGTCCCAGGTTTGGTGAAGACGATGGGGATAGATACGCCTTCGACAAGGATCGCCACAAGGCGATTCCCTCTCTTCTTCTCTTCCGAAATCGTGAAACCATCGAACTGAACGCCTGTATACTTCTCGATCTTGTCCGTCACAATCGCTTCGTCAATGTCAAGAATCGGCTGGGGATCAAATCCGGTGGGAACGCCTTTGTTATCCAGTCCGATGAGGAGCACACCTCCGCCAGAGTTCGCCATGGCGACGATGTCCTTGACGATCTCGCACCAAGTGTGAGGCTCTGCGAAATCAAGTTCGCCTTTGAAGTCGACATACTTCGACTCCCGTTTCGCCAATAGGGCTCTCTGAATATGGTCTTTCATCTCTCAGGCCAACTTCTTATTCTACACAAAATCTCCGTTTGCCAGCAAAGAACTCCCATACCACTTCCTTATTGTAGTCGTCAAACCCTCACTGTCAACCGAAAACTCAGGAATCCTTGGACAGGACTCTGGCCACGGGTTAACATAATGTCACGATTACGGTAGTTATGGAGATTGTACATAATCTGGGGTCTAAATATGCGCGAGATTGGAAAGAAACTGAAAACAGTGCTCGAAGGCTATGCGAAGTTCCTACGAGATCGGGACTTAGCCCCCCAAGCACCAACCACACCTGGTACGATGGGTGCAGGAGTTCCTGCTCTTTGGCGAGGAGCATCGCGACCACACGTTCGAGCGGGCGCTGGACCTGTTCTTGCTGCCGCTTGGAGAACGAGTCGGCACCAAGCCGTGGCAGATCCAGCAGGCAGCGGACGCAGTCCCCATCTATCACTATCAATACAGGGTTCCGGCTCTCATGGGCAATCCCGGCTAGCCTCTGACGGTGCGTCCATGGAAGATGATGAAA